>CAVBHI010000028.1:0-3321 GCA_963595115.1 bacterium | reverse complement strand
AAACGTGATTGCGATTGGATCAGCACATCATGCAATGAAATTTCTAAATCTTCGTCCCAGCTATCATAATAATCAACATGCCGCCCGATATATGGGGGATCGCAATAAATAAAATCGTTATTCGTTGCTGCGCTTATGGTATCTTCAAAGGACTGACATATGAAAGACCAATCGTAGTGCTTCAGTAGTTCTTCAACATGTGCTACTTGATTTACAATTTTGGTAATATAGGCTTTTGCAAATCGTTGCGGCTTATGACCGTAAGGTACATTAAATTTATAATTCTTATTGAATCGCATCATTCCGTTGAAGCAGGAACGGTTAAGAAATAGAAAATCTAGGGGATTGTGGGATTGGTTGAAGCGGTCGCGGACTTCGTAATAATATTCAGAATCTCCAAGTTCGAGTTTTTTTCCTTCTGTTTCGAGAAAAGATCGGACGCTGTTGCTCGTGATAATACCATGTTTTATACTGTTGTAAAAATCAATAATATATGGATTGGTATCAGCAAATACTGCGTGTTTGGGTTTAATATTAAAACCGACAACACCAGAGCCCATAAATGGTTCATACCATACAGAGTGTTGGCTTAAAATGACGTTATTTTGAATAAGTGGAACGAGCTTGGTTTTTATTCCTTGGATTTTTAATGGTGGGACAAATGTTTTTTCCTTCATTTCACTTTCCTTTTAGATGCTTTGAGATTGTTTAACTCCTGTGGTAGCCCTCTGTACTGGAGATATTCGGAAAAAGAGGAGAGCTTCTTTCTTTGGTTGTTTACAAGAATTTCAATCTTTCCAAAATTAGACCAATAGTCATCGAATAATTCCTCACCAGCCTTGGCAAAAACACCATTTCCATTCAAAATGTCAGTAATGTTCTGTATACTGCCAATATTAGCTGTATTTCCGCTGCCGCCCTTGTCGCTTGCAATTTTCCATTTTTCTTCTGCAAAGAAAAGAATGCCATGAATGACAGATGGAATCTGCGGAAGTTCATCAATTGAATATGTTTGGGTTTCGTGAGTTTTATCTGATGAAGAACGGGTATAGATAATACCTAGACAAAAATGACCGCTATACTCGCTATAGGGATATTGAATATTCTTTGTACTTAGCCGATCAATGAAATATTTTCCGTGAGAACCCAATGTGAAACCGTTACAAAAATCAGGATACTCTGCATCGCGATATGTAGTTTTCAAATCGACAGCAAATTTTATGGATGGATTTGCTTTGGAAATGAACGTTAGGTCTGGATACCAATTTTGATGAGTAGCTAATTCAATGGTGTAATTGATTTGCTCTGCAAAAGCCAAAAAGTGAGGAAAGAGATGTAATTCCAAGATCTTTGATATAATTTTCGTATCAGATGAAATAGTATAGATATGTTTGAATATATCGATGAATCCTTTCATAGTCCACTCATCGTTGACTGTGATCTGTTCGGTTAGCGTACTGGAAAACGCTTTCAATTGTTCAGAAAACAAGGCTTTTTCGCGCTCATTTTTCATAAAGACCTCCATGATTTTGCAGTGTGCTGTGTAAGGTGTAAAAGTTCGGCTTTATTATCTTGGAGTATAACATAATTAGATACTCAAAACAACAAAATTTTAGATATAGTTCTCTTATGTATGGGGCTGTTGCAATTTGTATTTTGCAACAGCCCTTGATAAATCCCAATATTACTTACTCAACAGCTCATCCATTTCGGTAATCAGCTCATCGAACAGCTGGAGCGCTTCGGTGATCGGCTGGGTGGTTGCCATGTCCACACCCGCGCCGCGCAGCAGCTCGATTGGCGGCTTGGAGCAGCCGCCGGACAGGAAGTTCAGATAATCCTTGACGGCCGGTTCGCCCTCGCGCAGGATGCGGCGGGACAGAGCGATTGCGGCGGCAAAGCCGGGTGCAATGGTACAGCATTGTCTACCGGCACACCGCGGCGAGGAAATCACCGCAGAGGTCTTTGAAGAGCATGCCGATGAGATCTTCGAGGAGGCGGAGAACCGTCTGCACGCACAGAAGGCGGTTCTGGTTACACTGCTGGGCAGTAAGAATACGCTGTAAAAAGCAAATTTTTTCAGGGCAGGAAATCAAGGGTATCGTTTGATTTCCTGCCCTCATACTTTTCAAACCTTTATATCGTATGTATTTCTCCTCCTTTTTCGCACATACTACGCAAAAAAGGAGGTTTTCTTTATGAAGCCAACACCAGAGGAATATCAGAAAATGGTACAGAGTGCGAGTGATCCCTCGCCATTATGGAAAAATATGCTGTGGGCATTCGTGGTTGGCGGCGCGATTTGTGCGCTGGGACAGGGGCTGCTTGCGCTTTGGGGCAGTGTCGGACTGGACAAAACCGATGCGGCAACCGCCACATCCATCACCCTGATCGCCCTATCCGCTCTTATGACCGGTCTGCACTGGTATGATAAGCTGGCAAAGCATGCCGGAGCAGGCACGCTTGTGCCGATTACGGGCTTCAGCAATTCCATTGCATCGGCAGCGATGGAGTTCAAAAGTGAGGGTTTTCTTCTCGGTACGGCGACGAAAATGTTTACCATCGCCGGACCGGTTTTGGTATTCGGTCTGTCGGTCAGTGTGGTCTACGGTCTGATTCTGTGCTTGCTTGGCATTGGGTAAGTCCTTTTTGAAACAACGGTTAAGCCTCATATGCATACTCTTTTCCATTCTGCGGAATACTACGACAGGACAAAGGAGGATGGATATGAAATATAAGCGATGCGGCACGGCGACGCTCGTGCCGGAAAACCCGCCGGAAATTTACTCCTGGGCGGCAGCGGTCGGAAAAAACGAGGGGGATGGTCCGCTGGGACGGCAATTCGACCGCATCTTTACCGACACCATGTGTGGGGAAGCGACATGGGAGCAAGCCGAAATGCACCTGCAAAAATACGCCATCGGTACGGCAGCAAACAAAGCCAAGCTTCCGGAGAAGCAAATTGATTTGCTGTTCAGCGGCGATTTGCTGGGGCAGTGTGTGGCATCCGGCTACACGGCGCGCAGCGTTGGCGTTCCGTTTGCCGGTCTGTATGGAGCGTGCTCTACCATGGCAGAAGGCTTGGGGCTTGCTGCCTGTATGATTGATGGCGGCTTTGCTGAGACAATCTGTGCCTGTGCCTCGTCTCACTTTTGCACAGCCGAGCGGCAATATCGTTATCCGCTGGCTTACGGCGGACAGCGGACACCCACTGCCCAATGGACTGCAACGGCGGCGGGAGCATGTATTCTCGGCTCGGTGCGGCAGGAAGAAAACAATCCGGTGCGCGTCACACACGTTCATCTCGGCACAGTGCAGGAC
>CAVBHI010000027.1:0-5239 GCA_963595115.1 bacterium | reverse complement strand
TACAAACTGTCAGTGCACAGCCCTTCAATCCAGAACCGCCCCAGCCCGTACCAGACAAAATACAGCAGCGCCACTTCGCCCTGATATTTACGTCCCCTGCTCTTGGAAAAGCAGTGGAGCAGCAGCAATCCCAGCGCATTCCACGCCGACTCGTAAAAGAAGGTCGGATGATTTCCCGTCGCGCCGCACTGCTCCAGCGTCCGTCCGATGCACATCCGCCATGGTGCGGTTGTGACGCCGCCGAATGCCTCGCAGTTCATAAAATTTCCCCACCGTCCGATGCTCTGTCCTATCAACAAACCAAGGCATCCAACATCCATGGCATTCAGCGGAGAAAGCTTGCGAATCCGACAGAAAACCAAACAGGTAATGACCGCGCCAAGAATTCCACCGTAAATCGCCAATCCGCCATGCCAAATCGCAACAATCTCGCTCAGGTGACTCCGGTAATATTCCCACTCGAATACAACATAATAGATGCGGGCGCAAACAATGCAGATCGGCAGCGCAATCATTGCCAAATCGCCAATGTCCTCTCGCTTAATACCAAACTTCGGTGCACGACGCGTCGCATACAGTAGCGCCAGCAGAAAGCCCACCATAATGATGATACCATACCAGTATACCGGCTTGATGCCCAAATAAAATGCGATGCTGGAAAAATGAAGCTCCCATCCAAAGCCCGGAAACGAAACAACATTATCCATGGCTATCCGCTCCTTCCAGCGGCAAAATCGTCATCTGCGAGATACGATTGTCCTTCGCCCATTCGCGAATGCGCACTTGCACATCCTCCTTACGTATGGTTTTCATTCGTTCATAAAAGTCAAAGCAGTTTGCACCCGAAAAGCACGCCTCCGCCTGCTGGCGGCAAACCGTTGCCGGTTCGTCCGTTCCACGCAGGCGCAGCCCAAGCAGCTGTTTCCATGCGCGGTCATACACATCATCTGCCAAGCCCTCCTCGGCGGCACGATGGACCTCCGCAGCAATCTGTTTGCATACCGCATCCGGATTGCGCGTCTCACCGCTGAACAACGCACATGCACCGCCCTCAAAGGTAAAGTAGTCCGGATCAAATGTCCGATCGATCAATCCCTGTTGGTAGAGCCGCTCATACAGCGGCGTGGATTCGCCGCAGATGCAGCGCACCGTAAGCTCGCCAATCAGCTGACGGTCATAGCAATTTCCCGCCGGAGCATCCTTAAATCCCAGCATGTACAGCGGACGTGAAACCGCCATATGCCGTGTTTGATAGGCATCGGCAACCTCCGCCGGTTCTGCACCATAGCTGCGGCTGGCAATCTGCGTGCTGTGCGCCGGCGTTATTTCCTCCGCCATACGGCATACCTGCTCAAAATCACAGGTGCCACAGATAATCAAGACAAGATTGGATGGCGAGTAAAACGCTTGATGGCAGGTATGCAGCAGCGCCGGGTCAATCGGCGCAATGCTTTCTTTGCTTCCCGCAATCGAAATGCGAACGGTATGCGTGCGGTACAATCCCTTGAGCACGCCGACATACGCCTGCCAGCTCGCTGTGTCGTCCAGCATACTGATCTCCTGCTCAATGATCCCCTTTTCCTTCGCCACATTTTCGTCGGTAAAATACGGTGTTGTGACAAAGCGAAGCAGGATACGCAGGCTTTCTTCAAAGCGTTCTGTCGCGGTAAAATGATACGCCGTCATGGTGTGACTTGTGAATGCGTTTGGCTGCGCTCCCAGCGCCGTGAATTTTTGCAGGGCATTGCCATCCTCCTCCTCAAACATCTTATGTTCGAGGAAATGTGCAACGCCCGGCGTCACATCGTATTCGTTTCCGTCTGTGGTAAACCGGCAGTCAATCGAGCCGAACCTTGTCGCCAGCATAGCAAAGGTTTTCTGAAACTCCGGCTTGGGAATATAAAACACGCGAAGCCCATTGGGTAGAACCGCAGACTGAATTTCTTCCTTCAGCTCGGAATAAACATGAATCATACCGCAGCTCCTTTCAGAAAATAGACCAGCTCCGGCTGGACGAGGCGCACGACCTCCAGAACTTGTTCGTAGGACATCCGCCGAACATCCTCCGCCAAGCGCTCCAACGTGACAGGCAGGCCGCCCGCCGCCTGTGTTCGATAAAAGCTTTCCAGCGCATAAGGCGAATCTCCCTGTGTCCGCAGCGATGCCAGCACAAAGCGCCGCGCCGCTTCGACTTCTTCTCTCGTCAAATCGCCCTGCTGCATGAGCTTCAGCTGATGCAGAATCTCATCTTCTGCCCGCTGCTTGTTTGCATTTTCAATGCCGGAGGATACCGCCATGACGCCCTTGAGCTTATCCATCTGTGACGAAGCGTAGTAGCACAGGCTTTTTTCCTCCCGCACCGTGCGGAACAAGCGGGAACCCGTTGAACCGCCGTAGCAGGCATTTGCAATCACCATAGCCGGATACAGCGGATGCTCCGCTGTCATACCAAGGCGAAATCCAATCGCCAGCTTGCCCTGCTTCACCGCTTCTTCTTCCGTAACCGCACGCAGCACTCCGGCGGTTTTTGGGACAAAAGCGGACGGAACAACAAGATCCGAGCGCGGCGGCAGACTGCTGCACGCGTCGCGGAACATCTGTTCCACACGTTCCACCTCCAGTGAGCCGCAATAAAACAGCTCCAGCGGCGCTGTGCGCAAAACGCATTCGTACTTTTTCTCCAGCCGTTCCGGCGTCACCGCATCCAGTACCTCGGCATCCCCCAGCTCCACCAGCCGATAGTCCTCCTGTTGGCACATGTGCTGGAACATGCGGCGAACCACCCAAGTCCGCTTATTGTTCGACAGCGCCGCAATGCGAGATTTCAGGCTGGCAGCCTCGGTTTTTAAGACAGCTTCCGCAAAGGGCAGCGCCGGATGCAGCAGAATGTCGGTGACCAGCTGTGCCGTCTGCTGGGCAAGACTCTCTGCTGCACCAAGGGCATAGCATTCGTCCACCGCATCTGCCATTACGCCGATCGTCTGTACCTCACCTCGTTTGCCGACAAACGGTTCCAGCCGCGCACCGTACAGCTCGTCCAGCCGCACAGCAACCTTTTGCCGTCCCATATAGTGCGCGCAGCTGGAACGCAGCGTCTCCGGCAGCAGCGCCGACACGCTCCGCCCTGCCGCACCAAGCGGCAGCAAAAAGCTGGCGCTCATCAGCGACGTTTTCCACTGTCCTGTCGTGATACAGGTCAGGCGGACGCCATTGCCCAATGACCTCATTTGAATCTTCTGCATGGATTCTCTCCTACTAATCAATAATAAAAAAAGGGGGGGGAGGCAGCGAACTGCCATGGTTTCTTGTGCTATTATATCTCGATATTTCTCTTTCGTCTACCACCTGTAATTGAACAATTTATACATTGAAATAACGTGGACACCCGTGCTATGATAAATAAACAAAAAACAAGGAAGGGAGTTTCCTGCATGTGTGCAAGACACAGACGTTCCATCGGCATCACTATTTTTCTCTGGGTTCTGCTGATCGCGTATCTGTTCGTTTTATTTCGCGTCATTTTATTCAAATTTCCGATACACACCGTACTGGATATTCTAATGGATAAGGATGAGTTGGAATATACCCGCGTCAATCTCATCCCATTTCAAACCATTCGCTTTTACCTGTTCTCCGGACGGGTTTCTTTCGCGGTATCCGCGAAAAATATCTGGGGCAACATTATAGCATTTGTTCCGCTCGGGATTTTGATTCCCCTGCTTCGCCGCAGGCTGAGTGTCGTGTTTACCTTTTTCACCGCTCTGGGACTGAGCGCCTCCATTGAAATCACCCAATACTTCACCGGTCTTGGCTCTGCTGACATCGACGACCTAATCTTAAACGTATTCGGCGCTATGCTCACCTGCCTGCTTCTCAGCTCACTGGACTGCGTGATTTATCTGACAAAAATGCTTGCAAAAAACTTTCGGAGAGCTATTGACAAACATCGCAAAAGCGAGTAAAATCATCCGTGTTGTAAAGGTAATTACTTTACAAAGAAAATTCCTTTACAGCAGTCGCTTAGGAGGCACAGCATGAAAAACAAACCATTTGAAATGTGTATGCTGTTTGACTTTTATGGCGATATTCTGACAGACAAGCAGCGTCAGCTGTTTGACTTATACTACAATGACGATCTTTCTCTGGCGGAAATTTCCGAACACGTCGGAATCACACGTCAGGGAGTGCGCGACGGAATCCTCCGCGCAGAGCACACCCTTCGGGAAACCGAGGAAAAGCTCGGTCTGGTTGCCCGATACGGGCGCAATCAGGCGGCGTTGGAAGAGCTGGCGGATCTGGCAAAGGAGATCCGCAGTATCAACAGGATTCGACATCACGATCCCGCAATCGCCGAGCTGTGTGAAAAGGCTCTGGCAATCACCGAACGCCTGACGGAGTAAGGAGCACGATATGGCATTTGAAGGTCTCTCCGAGAAAATCACCGGAGCCTTTAAGAAACTGAAAAGTCGTGGTCGCCTGACGGAGGCTGACGTCAAGGACGCAATGCGTGAAATTAAGCGCGCACTGCTTGAAGCGGATGTCAACTTCAAGGTGGTTAAGGAATTTACCAAGACGGTCACGGAGCGTGCCACCGGCGCGGAAATTCTCGAAAGCCTTTCCCCTGCCCAGCAGGTCATCAAAATCGTCAACGAGGAGATGACCAAGCTGATGGGCGGTTCCAACGCAAAGCTGACCATTTCCCCGAACCCGCCAACCGTTGTCATGATGATTGGTTTGCAGGGCGCCGGTAAAACGACAAACTGCGCTAAGCTCGCCGGTTTGCTCCGTAAGCAGCAGCAAAAGCGTCCGCTTCTGGTCGCATGTGATGTCTATCGTCCGGCTGCCATTGACCAGTTAAAGGTCGTTGGCGGACAGCTGGATATTCCCGTCTTTGAAAAAGGGCAGGGCGATCCGGTTGAAATTGCCAAGGAGGGCGTGGACTACGCCAAAAAGAACGGCTATGATTTGGTATTTTTAGATACCGCCGGTCGCCTGCACATTGACGAAGCGCTGATGGATGAGCTGAAGAACATCAAGTCGGCAGTCAATCCATCCGAAATCATGTTGGTTGTCGATGCGATGACCGGTCAGGATGCGGTCAACGTTGCCAAGTCGTTTGACGAAGCGCTCGGAATTGATGGTATCCTGATGACAAAAATGGATGGCGATGCCCGCGGCGGCGCGGCACTGTCAACCAAGGCAGTTACCGGCAAGCCAATCAAGTTCATCGGCACGGGAG
>CAVBHI010000026.1:0-2837 GCA_963595115.1 bacterium | reverse complement strand
CGCGGCCAGCAGCTGTGCCAAACGGGTCGGCGTGCGGCTGTGGGAGACCTCCGGTGCAATACCCCAATTGCCGAGGTTGCAGCGCCCATTTCCGGTGGCGAGGATTTTCTTGCCAACACGATCAAGCCGCTCTAGGATGGTGATGTGCGCTGTGGGATCGGTCTGTGCCGCTTGCAGCGCGGCGGCAATGCCGGATGCTCCGCCGCCGACAATTAAAATACGTTTCATAAAGACTCTCCGTTGGATAGATGAAATAATCGTGTTCTCATTATAACATAGGCAATGTTTTTTGCATAGAAATCGGTCATGCTCGGTTGCACGTCGTGTTGTAAACCGGTACAATAAAAAAGAATGAAACCGAAGGGGGAATTGTGATGACACAGGAAAAGCTGTTAATGCTGGGCGGTTCGACAGGCACGCGGGAGGTACTGCAATACGCCAGGGAAATCGGTGTGACCACCATTGTTGCCGACTATTTGCCGGCACCGCAAAATCCGGCGAAGCAGCTGGCGGACGAGGCATGGGACATGGATGCGGCGGATTTGGACGCGCTGGAAACGGCGTGCCGGAAAAACCATGTCACGGCGGTGTTTGCGGCAACAAGCGAGTTTTGCCTGGATCAGGCAAAGGCACTGTGTGCCCGTCTGGGACTGCCGTTTTATGCATCGGAAGAGGGCTGGCGCTGCGCACGCGATAAGGAGCGATTCAAGCAGGTGTGCATTCGCTGCGGTGCGGCAGTGCCAAAGCAGTTTTTTGTGGACGAAGAGGTGCGGCAATCGGACTTGGACGACATTCGTTTTCCCGTGATAATAAAACCGGTGGATTCCAGCGCACAGCAGGGGCTGTCGGTCTGCCATACGCCGGAGGAGCTTGTCAAGGGATGCCGCAAGGCGCGGGAGATTTCACACAGTGGGCGAATTCTGGTGGAGGAATACCTGACCGGCACGGAGGTAGGCATCTTTTTCTTTTTGCAGGAAGGGAAGCTGGTGATTACGGCGACAACCGAATCCCTGCCATTTGTGGTCAATGGTCGAACTAACTTTGGCTTTGGTTTGCACCGCAGTCAATTTCATGAGGACGTGATTCGACAGGAGCAACGGCATCTGGAGGACATCATGCGAGATATGAACTGTCGCAACGGAGTGGGATTTGTACAGACCATCCGGCGGGATGGAGTGTATCATTATTTGGAGTTTGGCTACCGGTTGGACAGCATTGCGTCATGGACCTTTGCGCGGCGCTTTTGCGGACGTACCACGTTGGAGCTTATGACGGAGCTGGCGCTGGGACATTCTCTGGCGCTGGATTTGACGCGTGATGCCGATCCGGAGGTGGACGCTTCGGTCAGCGGTGCATATCCAATTTGGGTCAATGCGGGAAAGATTGTGCGGATCGAGGGTCTGGAAGAAATCAAGGCGATGAATGGCGTGACGGTCTTTTTGGAGAACTACCATGCCGGGGATACGGTTTTGGCAGTGGACAATATGCGCCAAATCGCGTTGAGTATTTTAATTGGCGCGCCAAGCTATGCGGAAATCGGACGCGTAATAGATCGCATCAATCGTACCCTGCGCATTGTCGGAGAGGATGGAGAAAATATGGCGATGGCATATACGGGATTTGACGATTATTTTTCCGCGTGAGGGCAGCGCGGAGGAAACACGACTTCGGACGAGGGATACATGCCTTTTATTTATGCAAATATGCTGAATTACCTTGAGCACAATGGAAATAATACTGTTCAAGAGTGACAAGTATCTGCTATACTATAAGAGAAGAGGCTATGAAGAGAAATCATAGAATCTTTTTTGCGGAGGTGTTGGCATGAAGTATTTTGAGGCGATGGGATTGCTGTCACAATTTCATATTGGTGGTATTCTGGTTTCTGAGGATGGTATCATTCTGGACGCCAATGAGGCGGCAGATGAGATGCTGCACGGAGAAGGTGCGCTGCATGGCAAGCACCTGGAAGAGGTAGCGCCGGATTTTTGCGGTGAGATAGAAGCGGGACACTACTATAATATTGGGTTCATGGAGTATCTGGAACGATGTCCTGCGCCGGAAGGCGTGGAGCTGCCTACCAATACGCGCATGATTTGCTTTGAAAATGTGACGAGCAAGGTGGCACAGCATATGCTGCAAACCATTGTGGACTTTATTCCGGAGCCAATCGTGCTGGCAGATGAGAAGAAGCGGATTATCCGCATCAACAATGCGACGATGCGTATGGAGTCGCTGCTGCAATCTGATGTGGAGGGACGAGACATCAATGAAGTCTATCCCGAACCGCACAGCGTGATGACGGAGCGGTCGGAAAACGAGCTGACCGTACCGATTGTCGTGCGTGACCGACGACCAGTGCTTGGGGTTCGACAGTCCTATCAGACGTATCAGGGCAGAAAGCTGAGCATTATGTGCGACAGCTATCCGATTTTATATGGCAAGGATTTGCTGGGTGTGTTCTGCGTCACGGCGGACATGGCGTGGCTGGAGGCAATGAGTCAGCAGAATATTGCGCAGCTGGCATATTTGACGGACGATGACAAGGATGCCAATCCGCAGAAGGGCAGCGCACGGGATAAGCTGTCTGCGCGCTATCGTTTTTCCGATATTGTCTATCAGTGCGATGATATGAAGATGATGATACAGAAATGTCTCATCTGCGCGAAATCCGACTCACCGGTCATGCTGTATGGAGAAACGGGAACGGGCAAAGAGCTGGTGGCGCAAAGCATTCATAACGAGAGCAACCGCGCCGATAAGCCGTTTCTGGCGATTAACTGCGCGGCTATTCCGGAAAATCTATTGGAATCCATGCTGTTCGGTACGGAAAAGGG
>CAVBHI010000025.1:0-3348 GCA_963595115.1 bacterium | reverse complement strand
CTCTGTACGTATAATCGCCGGAGTGATAGTTAATGGTGGTAGCCTTCGTCAACGGCTCATTGTGAAGCCCAATATCGTTTTGTAAGGTTTCCCACTCCGCTTTTGTGCCGCCGTAGTTTACCGTTGACAGCACAGCGTCCTCATCTCCCAAGACATGATAAGCCATTGTAGCAAAAGCGGCCTGTCCAATTGATGTCACGCTCTTCGGAATGGTAATGGTATTCAGATCTTCACAATAGGAAAATGCGCTGACGGGAATGGTCGTCAAGCCTTCCTCAATCGTGACGGTCTGCAAACCGCAGAACGCGAACGCCGCTTCACCAAGGGTCTTAACGCTGCTCGGAATCGTGACTTCCTTCAGTTTTTTGCAGTTATTAAACGCATCCTTGCCAATACTCGTAATGCTGGTCGGAATGGTGATTTCCTCCAAGGTAGTGCAGTCCTTGAACGCTTCCGCGTCAATGCTTGTTACCTTGCAGCCATCCAGCTCGGACGGAATTGCTGTCTTCGTATTCTTGCCGTTGTACTTCGTGATGGATACTTCGCCGTCATCATTCACCTGATAGGTGTAATCACCGGAGGTATAATACATATTGCTGACTTTCAGCAACGGCTCATTGTTTGCCCCGATGTTGTCCTTCAGGTTATCCCAATCCGTTTTCGTACCGCCGTAGTTTATAGTTCCCAGATCGGTGCAGCCGTTGAATGCATCTTCACCGATGCTGGTCACACTGCTCGGAATGGCGACTGTCTTCAGGGTATCGCAGTCCTTGAACGCTTCTGCGTCAATGCTTGTTACCTTGCAGCCATCCAGCTCGGACGGAATTGCTGTCTTCGTATTCTTGCCGTTGTACTTCGTGATGGATACTTCGCCGTCATCATTCACCTGATAGGTGTAATCACCGGAGGTATAATACATATTGCTGACTTTCAGCAACGGCTCATTGTTTGCCCCGATTTTGTCGTTGTCCTGCAGAGCTTCCCAAGCGGTTTTCGTGCTGCCGTAGTAGACCGTTGTCAGCGAATTGCATGTATTGAACGCCCAGGAGCCTATTTCTGTCACACCGCCCGGAATATTGATCTGCTCAATACCGCTGGACTGGAACGCGCCGTTTTTAATGGCGGTTACCGTGTCCGGAATCGTGACCTTCTTTAAGCTGCTGCACTCATTAAACAAGCCGCTGGCAATCCATTTTGCGTCAGCCGGAAGTGTAACCTTCGACAGCTTGGTGCACCCGCTAAACGCACTGCTGCCGATCAGCGTTCCAGGGTCCTTGATTGTTTCATCGCCCTCGGTCGCTGTATCGCCACCCTCGGTTGCATCGTCGTTCTTGGTTACAGTATCCTTCTTAAACGTGACCGATTCCAACGCGGTGCAGCCTTTAAATGCCTCTGATTCTACCTGTGTTATGCTTTCCGGAAGCGTAACAGAAGCTACCTTTGCGTTTAGGAATGCCTGTCTGCCGATTGTCGTCACGCCTTCCGGAAGCGTAACCTCCGTCAGACCGGTTTCCTCAAACGCCCTGGAAGCAATGGTTTCAAGACCGCTGGACCACTTGACCTTGGTCAGATTGGAGCAATAGCCGAACGTACCCGAACCAATCGACTTGATGCTGTCCGGCATCGTGACCGAAGTGATTGTCTTGTTTCTAGAAAATCCGTTATTTGTGATGCCGACAATTTCCTCGCCCTTGTACTTTGCGGGAATGGTAATCTTCGCATCATTGCCCTTATATTCCGTAATATATGTGTGATATGTGCCAGTGGAATCCGTATAGTTTGCGTAGCTGAAGTCGCCCAGATAAATGAGTGCGACATCATCCAGCTTGTCGTTTTCGCCCCTGTTCAGACTGTTCCAATCGGTTTTCGCGCCGTCATAGGTTACGGTTTCCAGCGCATCACAGCCGTCAAATACCGAATCGCCGATGGTCCGAATCGTATTCGGAATCGTGACCGAGGTAATTGTCTTGTTATTTGCAAACGCCAGGTCTGCGATACGGGTTACATTTGTGTCATTTACATTGTCCGGAATTTCAACCTCCGTTGCGTCACCCGTGTACCCAACAACGGTATAAGCTCCCTTGTTCTGCTCGTAGATAAAATCGCCAAATTGAACCGCCGTATTCGATGGGGGGTTGTTCACCAACGTATCGTTGCCGCCGTCCGTGTTATCAATGACGATATTCTTCCACTCGTCTTCCGTGCCGCCATAGTTGATCGTTGTCAAGGAAACGTTCTTAAAAGCGCCCTGCGCGATCCGCGTTACACTTCTTGGAATGGTAATCTCCGTCAAGTTTTTGCATCCTAGAAATGCCTCAAATGGAATCACTGTCACCCCGTTCGGAATCACGATCTTCTTCAAGCTGGTGCACGATGCAAATGCATCACTGCCAATGGTCTTCAGACTGCTCGGAAGCGTGATGGAGGTCAATGATAAGCAGTTCATGAAAGCAAATCCATCAATGCTCTTGATGCCCCTCGGAATCGTGACGGAGGTTATGTTTTTGGAATTGAACGCCTTACTAGTGATGTTCGTTACCGGATATCCATTGTACTTCGCAGGGAGGGTAATCGCTTTTTCTGCATCATTATATCCCGAAATGTACACTTCGCCGGCTTCTTTGTTTATCGTGAACTCATAATCGCCCAGACAAATGACCGTGGCATTCTCAGGCACAGTCGCCTTTAACTTATCCCACTTGGCTCTTGTGCCGTAATAGTATATGGTGTCCAGTTTGCTGCAATTTTGGAAAGCCGTGGGACCAATTTCGGTTACCGTGTCCGGAATCGTGACTTCCTTCAGGCTGGCGCAGCTATCAAACAAACCATTCGAAATTATCGTCATATTCTTTGGAAGCGTAATCGACTCCAAGCCGCATCCATAGAAAGCAGCTGTCCCAATGCTGGTAATCGTGTCCGGAAGGGTGATTTTCTTCAGGCTGGTGCATTCCTCAAAAACATAATTCCCAATATTCGTCACACTATTCGGAATCGTAATTTCCTCCAAGCTGGTGCACAACTCGAAAGCCTGATTTCCTATGCTCGTAATGCCCTCTGGAATCGTGACCTGCTTGATCGCTTTTCCCCGAAACGCTTCTTCGCCGATGCTTACTACCGATGCTTCACCGATTGTTTTAGGAATAACAACCTCTGTTGCCGAGCCGCTATAGCCGGTAATCTCAACGCCGCCATCCACTGCTTTCGTCGTAAAGTCCGCCTCCGCGTTTGGCGTCTCCACATCCTCTTCCGATTCCTTGTCGCTGTCGACAGACTGCTCTTCGGTATTCCCTGCGACTTCTTCGGATTCGTTTTGTTCCGAATTGGTCTGGTCAGCTACCGCGTCGTTAT
>CAVBHI010000024.1:0-4432 GCA_963595115.1 bacterium | reverse complement strand
GAAAAGTTTACGCTTTTATCACGTTCCTCCGTCCAGGAGATCTGTCCGGCAGCAAGGTCGTATCTTCCGGTGGTAATACCGCTTAGAATTCCGGCAAAATCCACATCCTCAATCTTCAGACCGTATCCATACTCCTTGCAGAAGCCTGCAATGATGTCAATTTCATATCCAACGGGCTTATCGTTCAACGTAAAGGCAAACGGCTTTAAGGTCGTTGTTACCGCTAACGTCAAAATACCGTTCTCGCCGCTTTCCGGAATGTCAACATTCTCCCAGTCATGTGGATAAAGCCAGTAATCCTGCTTTTTTTCCAATTCGCCGCTATCCTTCAATGTTGCGATGTACTCGTTCATCTTCTCGCGAATCGCATCGGCTTTGTCTGTTTTCGCAAAAACCGTTCCGACGTCGTACAGAGCAAACGGAGCATCCAGATAGCCAAAACCGGTATATTGCTGCACTAAAGTGTAATAATTGACAGTCGGAAGTGCAGCAAAGTCAATTTTCTTTTTTTCAAGAGCCAGCGCAACATCCGTTATACTGTTGAAATACTGTATTTTCGCATCCGGAACCTTTGCTAATATAATGGCGTCCTGTGGCGTACCAGTCATGACACCGGCTGTCTTTCCCTTTAACAGCGCAAACGTCTCTTCGTCAGAAACGGCATGAGCGGTTGTTGTGACAGAGCCTGCAATGCTCAAGCTGAGCATTGCCATCAGGATCATGCAAAACAGCCGGATTCGCCGCCATCTTTTTTTGTTCATACTACCTGCTCCTTGTGACATATTTCAAATGTGTACTTAAAAATGTGTACATATATGATTTCCTTATATGCGTTCTATCGGTTTTACGCTCTTCCAAGAGCTTTTACTGCGTGTTCATTGTAGCAGTTATAACCGGAAGATGCAACGTCCATTTTGTACGACAAAGACATGAATAAATTGTGACCAAGCGACCTTTTGTGGTAGAATTTAAAAAGAGGTGTTCTAGCTGAATGTCGTTTCCGTAAGAATTTCAAAACTGATTTCCGCGCAGGAATCGGAAAATTAATTGAATTGTCACAGAAGATTTGCTATAATAATACCGTACTATACCGTAGGGGAAAGAACAGTCCGTGCGGCAATAGCAGGAGAGAAAAAACATTGGAGGAGGAAAAATGATGAAGCGAATCGGTATGCTGACCAGTGGCGGCGATTGTCAGGGCTTGAACTCGGCTTTGCGCGGTGTTGCAAAGGGCTTGTATGAAGAATACGGCGACGATATTGAGATTTATGGCTTCTTGGATGGCTATAAGGGCTTGATGGAGTGTAATTATCAAGTTATGTCGGGCAGAGATTTTTCCGGAATTTTGACCGTTGGCGGTACAATTTTGGGTACTTCACGGCAGCCGTTTAAGGCGATGAAGATTCCAGATGAAAATGGCGTGACCAAGTGTGACCGCATGGTCAAGACCTATAAAGAAATGAAGTTGGATTGCTTGGTTATTTTGGGCGGAAACGGCACAACCAAGTCGGCGAATATGTTGCGCGAAGAGGGATGCAATGTTATCTCGCTTCCCAAAACGATTGATAACGATCTGTGGGGTACGGACACAACGTTTGGTTATCAGACGGCAATGGATATTGCTACGGATGTCATTGATAAGATTCACTCCACTGCCACGTCACACAGCCGTGTGTTTGTTGTGGAAATTATGGGACATGACGCTGGGTGGCTGGCATTGACGGCAGGTCTTGCCGGCGGCGCGGATATTATTTTGATTCCGGAAATTCCATATTCGTTGGAGGCAGTTTGCCATACGCTGGAGGAACGCCGCAAGAGCGGACGACGTTTTTCGATTATTGCAGTGGCAGAGGGCGCAATCACCATGGAAGAAGCGGCGATGTCGAAGAAAGAATTCAAGGCAGCGCGTGCAGAGATGACCGACCCGTCGGTTGGCTTCCGGATTGCCCGTGAGTTGAGTGATATGTACGAGCAGGAGGTTCGTGTAGTCAAGCCGGGTCATGTGCAGCGAGGCGGCGGTCCGGATGCGGCAGACCGTATTTTGACCACTCGCTTGGGCGCTGGCGCGGCGCGACTGATTAAAAATCAGCAGTACGGCAACATGGTTGCCGTGCGCAACAATCAGATTGTTGCAGTTCCGCTCAGCGAGGTTGCCGGAAAGCTCAAGAGAGTGCCGGCGGATGACCAGCTGATTGAAACAGGGCGTGCCATTGGCATCCGCTTCGGTGATGAGCTTGGATACACCAAGATCAAGAAGTCGAAGAAAAAGGATAAAAAAGAAAAGAACTAAGAAGGACGACATTTCCTCATTAAAGTAGCATCTAAGGCTGTCTGGACAAGTGATCTGGACAGCCTTTTTGGCTAAAAGAAAGGAGAGGATGACAGCATGAGAGCAGCGTTACTTCAACTTGCCGTTTCGGATAGAGAGACGGCAGATCAGCGCTCACAGCGGGTACAGTCGTTGATGTCTCGCTTTTCTGAGCAAACGGATCACTATGATATTCTGTTGCTGCCGGAATTATGGAAGGTCGGTTACACCCATTATGACCATTACCACCGGTGTGCAGAACCGCTGCATGGCGGCACTATGCGGACGTTTTCGCGTTGGGCACAGCGTTTGTCGTGTACGATGATACCGGGAAGCTTTCTGGAACGGCAGAAGGAGGGCGGACTGTTTAACGCAATGCCGCTGATTGAGGCGGATGGCACACCGCGGGCGGTTTATCGGAAAATTCATCTGTTTGGTTATGAGTCAGCAGAGCGGCAGCTTTTGCAGCCGGGCAAGGACGTGGTGGTGGCGCAGACAGGGACAGGGCGTATTGGTATGGCAACCTGCTATGACCTGCGATTTCCGGAACAGTTTCGAGCGATGGTGGATGCCGGAGCGGAGATTTTTTGTATAGCGGCGGCATGGCCGCGTGAGCGGCGCAGTGATTGGCGAATGTTTTGTCGGGCGCGGGCGCTGGAAAACCAGTGCTATTTGTTGGCGTGCAACCATGTGGGGACGATGAATGGTATCAATGGAGCGGGTCACAGTATGATTGTTTCTCCGGATGGAACGATTTTGGCAGAAGCAGGAGAAGGCGAAGAGCTGGTGACGGCAGAGATTGACCTGCGCAATGTGGCACGGATACGGAATTTATTTCCGGCGCTGCATGATCGGGTGGAGCTTAATACACCGATGATGACGATGGGGTAAAAAGCAGCTCCTGAAATCGCCGGATTTCGGGAGCTGCTTTTTACCTTGTGCGGGTATGTAGGAAAATGAATGAAAAAGCATATGAGTTCATAGAAAATGACTATAGCTCAATGCGAAGAAGCAGAGTACACTAATGGTACAGCAATGTCTTGCTGTAAAGAGAAAACGGAGATACACAAAGGAATAATACGGATATGCAATTGATTAAGGAAAAACAATTTTATCGAACCTTTCTCATGCTGTGTCTGCCGATTGTGCTGCAGAATGTCATTTCTCTCAGCGTAAATTTGACAGATAACCTGATGTTGGGGCAGTATTCGGAAAGCGCACTGTCCGGTGTGACGGCAGTGAATCAAATTCAGTTTATTTATCAGAATATTTTGATGGGCATTGGTGACGGCATGGTTATCATTGCCGCGCAATATTGGGGAAAAAACGATACCGGAGCGATCCGAAAGGTCTCCTGTGTTGCCATGCGGGCGGCAGTGATCTTAATGGCACTGCTGTTTGTTGTTGTCTCGCTGTTTCCCCATCAGGTCGTAGGACTGTTCACACCGGATCAGACGATTATCACCGAGGGTGTCAGCTATCTGAATATTGTGCGGTTTACCTATCCGTTCTTCTGCGTGACAACGATTTTACTCGCCATTTTGCGCAGCACGGAGGTGGTACGCATTGCGTTCTATCTGTCTCTGAGCACGCTGTGCATTAACTTTTGCATTAACTGGGTTCTGATCTACGGACGCTTTGGGATGCCGCCTCTCGGGGCGCAGGGTGCGGCGATTGGCACGCTGTGTGCACGTGTGATTGAGTGCATGGCTATTTTGCTCTATATCGCCAAAAAGGAGAAACATCTCCATCTGCGCATCGCGGATTTTCTGCACATGGATCACACGATTGCCAGAGACTATGTGCGCGTGTGTGCCCCGATTATTCTGGTGCAGGCACTGTGGGGCTGCAATACGGCGATGCAGACGGCGATTCTCGGTCATTTGACTTCGAGTGCAATTGCGGCAAACAGTATGGCATCCAATCTGTTCTTAATCGTCAAAACCGTAGCGGTTGGTGCGGCATCTACGGCAACGGTTATGATTGGCAAGGCGATTGGACGCGGAAATGTGGACGCAGTCAAGCAGATGGCGAAAACGTTACAGGTAGTGTTTGTCGGAATGGGCGTCTGCTGCGGCATTGTACTGTGGCTGCTGACAGAACCGGTACTGTCTCTGTACAGCT
>CAVBHI010000023.1:0-16814 GCA_963595115.1 bacterium | reverse complement strand
GGCATATAATAACCCAAATTGTCGTTTTCCGACATAATATATGCCGCGTCGCCGCTGTACATGACTGCCATGCTCTTGTTTTCGTTGAGCATGGCATCAATAACCTCGTCGGTGACATAAATGGGGTTCATGGTGTCACGCTGCTCACACAGCCACTCGTATGCCTTTTGGATTTCCTCTTCGCTGTCGGTATTCATCGAATATCCCAGCGCCTTGAGTGCAACCATAAAGGAATCGCGTTCGGAGTCGTACATGTAGATTTTACCCTTGTACCTTTCATCGCGCAGAATATCCCAGCCCTGCTTTTTTAAGTCGCTTTCACTTACCTCGGACTTGACATAAACGATGCCGACCGAACCCCAGAAGTACGGGATGGAATACAGGTTCTCCGGATCAAACTCCAAACCGATGCAGTCCTCAGACAGCTGGTCAAAATTGTCGATATAGCCATAGTCCAGCGGCTGCAGGCGCTCCTCTCGAATCAGGCGCTGAATCATATAATCCGATGGGACGAGAATATCATAGGAATCGCCTGCCTCCAGCTTGGCATACATCATCTCGTTGGAGTCAAAGGTTTCCATGACAACCTTGCAATTGTACTCCTGCTCAAAGTTTTGCAGCAGATTATCGCCGGTGTATTCTCCAACATTGTAGATTTTCAATGTTCTGCCGTCGCCGGAGCTGCTGCTGTTGGTGCCGTCAAAATCCGTGCCGGGACCGCCGCAGGCGGTCAGTGTCGGCACAAGGGCGAAAGCGCCCAGCAGGACGGCAGAAATGAGACGTCGTTTCATACGGATTCCTCCTTTTTTGCACCGCTCAATCGGCGAAGCAGCGGCGGGACAAGATTGACCAGCAGCAGCGCCACCGTGATGATGACGATGACCAGCGTGGAGATCGCGTTGATGGATGGATTGACGCGCTTGGACATCGTGTACACCAGAATAGAAATATTCTGAACGCCGTTGCCGGTGACAAAGTACGAGATAACAAAGTCATCAAATGACATGGTAAAGGCAATCAGTGCGCCGGCAGTGATGCCCGGCATCAGCTGCGGCACGATGACCTTGAATATGGCTTGCATCGGATTGCAGCCGAGATCCAGCGCGGCGTCCGCAAGATTGGGATCAAGCGAGCGCAGACGCGGGGCAACGGTCAGCATGACATACGGGGTGCAGAACATAATGTGTGCCAAAAGCAGGGTCAAGAAACCCTTGTTGACCGTCAGCGTGGCGAAAAACATCAGTAGGCTGATTGCGGTAACGATCTCCGGATTCAAAATAACAATGTCATTTATCATGCCGACTGCGCCGCGCAGCAGCTTACGACAGCGCGACAGACCGATGATTGTGACCGTACCGATGAGGGTGGAAATCAGTGTTGCCAAAATGGCAACGAGGAAGGTGGTGGCAATTGCCTGCATCATCGAGGAGGAGGCAAACATGCGTTCATACCATTGGAGGGAGAAGCCGGAAAATTTGGTCAGGGAACGCGAATCGTTGAACGAGAAGATAATCGTATACACAATCGGCGCATACAGGAACAGCAGCAATACGATAAGAATCGCCCGCAGCGGGACACGATGCGTTTTTTTCATACGGTATCACCTCGATTTCGATCGACCCGACGGGTCATATAGATGGACAGCATAATAATAATCGCCATAATCAGCGACAGTGCGCTGCCAAAACTCCAGTTTCCGGCGGTCAAAAATTCCGTTTCAATGATGTTGCCAATCAGCATATAGGAGCCGCCGCCGAGCAGCTTGGGAATAAAGAATGCGGACACCGCCGGCAGGAACACGAGCGTAATGCCCGAAATAATACCCGGCAGACTGAGAGGAAGCGTGACATGCAAAAAGGACTGCCGCGCATCCGCGCCCAGATCGCCTGCCGCTTCCAGATAGGACGGATCCATTTTGGACAGGGTGGAGCTGATCTCCAGAATCATAAACGGGATAAAGTTATACACCATGCCGAGGACAACAGCAAAATCCGTATACATAAAGGAAATTTGTCCGATGCCGAACAGACTGAGCAGCCGATTGAGCACGCCGCTGTCCTGCAAAATACCCACCCATGCATAGGTGCGCACGAGCATGTTAATCCATGTCGGCAGGGTGATGAGCAAAATCAAAATGCCCTGCCGCTTTTCGCTCTTGGAAATGGCATAAGCCGCGGGATACCCCAGCAGCAGACAGACAATGGTGGTGAGGACGGCAACCTTCAGCGACCGCACCAGCACCTGAAGAAACACGGCATCCTGAAAGAAGCGGGCAAAATTGGCGAGTGTAAACTGATGCTGGAAAAAGGCGGTGCCCTCCACGGTAAAGGAATAGGCGACGATCAGCAGCATCGGGAGCACAACCAGCGCCGTGATAAACGCGACATAGGGATATGCCATCGCGCGAAACCGTTTCATACTCTCACCCCTTCTTCATAATGTGCAGATCCTCCGGACCGAAGGACAGACCGACAAAATCGCCCGGCTCGGTGCGGTCGGTCGTGGAAACCTTGTATTCATAGCCCTTGGTGGAGAACGTAACCTGATAGACACCCGGCTTGACGTTCATCGGGTCAAAATCATACTGAACATCCGTGATGCTGACACGGACATCCACATCTTTGTCATCGTTGAGCACCCAGGCGGATGCGTCCGCCCATGTAATCAGGTCGTGATTGATCGCCATGGATTCCTGGATTTCATCCGGAGACTTGAAGAAATTCATCGCATAGATTTCCTCACCGTTCTCGCGATTCTGGACGCGGTTGGCATCGGCAACAATCATGTTGACCGTAATGGATGTACCGGCGTGTGTTTCAAATGTGACCGGATACGTACCGTTTTTTGGCTCAATGGAATGCTTGATCGAGGCAATTGACAGGAATTCGTCGGTTTCCGGATTCCATGCCTGCGCGTCGGCGCGCGCGATGATGCGGGCGTCGGTCAGCTGCATGACATCGTCAATATCCAGATAGAAGTCATTGGCGCTGATACATTCGCTGCCCTCGCGGACGACAGAGGCTTTGCCGTCGCGCACCGTCATCTGTACGGTGATGGACGTACCGGCACGGGTTTCCACCATCGTGTCATAATGCACGCCCTTGAACAGCACCGACTTGACGCGACCGCGCAGCTTGCCCTGTACCGGCGGGACAATATCCAGATCCTCCGGACGGATGACCACTTCAATCTCCTCGTTCGGCGCGAAGCCGCCGTCCACGCAGTCAAACGTGCGATCCTCAAAGATAACCTTATTATCACACGGCATAACGCCTTCGATAATGTTGCTCTCGCCGATGAAGTTGGCAACATAGCGACTGACCGGCTCATTATAAATGTCCGTCGGCGTGCCGATTTGCTGAATCTCGCCCTCCTTCATGACCACGATCTTGTCCGACATGGTCAGCGCTTCCTCCTGATCATGGGTGACGAAGATAAAGGTAATACCGACTTCCTTTTGAATTTTCTTCAATTCACGCTGCATTTCCTTGCGCAGCTTGAGATCCAGTGCACCAAGCGGTTCATCCAGCAGCAAAACCTCCGGCTCATTGACCAGAGCGCGGGCAATCGCAACGCGCTGCTGCTGTCCGCCCGACATCTGATTGATTCGCCGGTTGCGGAAGCTCTCCAATCCCACCAGACGCAGCATACGAGTGACCTTCTGTTCGATAACATCCTTTGGCTCCTTGCGCAGCTTGAGACCAAAGGCGATATTATCATAGACATTCAGGTGTGGGAACAGCGCATATTTCTGGAATACGGTGTTGACCTCCCGCTTATATGGCGGCAGACCGCTGATGTCCGTTCCGTCAAACAGAACCTCGCCGCCGTCCGCCTCCAAAAAGCCGCCGATGATGCGGAGGATGGTCGTCTTGCCGCAGCCGGACGGACCGAGCAGGGTGACAAACTCATTTTCATAAATGTCCAGTGAGATTCCCTTGAGGACGGGCTGACCGTCAAAGGATTTGGTGAGATTTTTCAGCTCAATCAGTTTTTTCATTTTTTTCACTCCGTCTCGTTCAGGCGCATCGCCCGAAGTACTCAAAACAGCGGCGGCGTTGACACCCACAGCACACGCGCTGTTGTTTTGCGATCGTTGCGCAGAGAATGTGCATTCGATCCATCGAGATAGAAGGTTTCGCCGGTTCGCACGGTAATTTCTCTTTCGCCAATGACGAGTGTGACGCCACCGGCAATGACATAGCCAAATTCCTCGCCGGCGTGCGGACCGGAAAGGAAGGATTCTCCGCCGCTGGGAAGCTCCAGCAAAATCGGTTCCATCTCATTTTTTTGTGTATTTGGCACGATCCAGCGAATCGTACACTGTTCGCGTTCATCGACAAAGAAATCCTCTTTGCGGAACACCAGCTGTTCTTCCTGTTCCTCCTGAAAAAAGTCCGACAGGGAAGAACCGAGCGCTTCCAGAATATCCGTCAGTGTCGCAATGGACGGACTGGTGAGGTCACGCTCCAGCTGCGACAGAAAGCCCTTGGTCAGCTCACAGCGGGAGGCAAGCTCCTCCAGCGTCAAGCCCTGTCGGCAGCGAAGCTGTTTGATTTTTGGTCCAATATCCATAGTGGCCGGACGATACCGGCTCAAACCGCCTCCGTTTCAGTAATACTAAACTTTTTGGGTTGGTTTATCAAACACTAATCTATTATACACACTGTGCGAAAAAGCTCAATAGATTTTTGAAAAAATTTTCGTATTTTTGCAATGCTACATACAATTTTGCGTTTTCATCGGGTTTTGTACAACAAAAGCGCCAGAACATGTGTACGCCGGGTTTGCTAAACTGTCCCTGCTTGTTTATGAGAGGTAAACAACAAAGCGCTTTTATGAAACGGCGCGGGACGGAGAAGGCAGTATTGGCGTTGGGAAACGGGGAAAGCCGTGCCGTATCCTGTCTTTGATGCAGAATTCCTTCGCTATCCACAGTGGACTTCTTTTGTAATCTGGGGTATAATAGCAACTAAGGCAGCGTTGGCTGTCTGGAACTTCAAATATGTTTGTTAGGAAGGTTATACTGTGATGTCTGACCTACATGCACCGATTGGAGTGTTCGACTCTGGTATGGGGGGCATCAGCGTGCTCAAGGAATTGGTTCGTCTGATGCCCAATGAGAATTATTTGTTCTTCGGCGATTCGGCTCATGCTCCGTATGGCATTCGTTCGGTGGAGGAAGTAAAATACTTGACGCTGCAAGCCACGGAGCATTTGCTGGAGCGCGGCTGCAAGGCGATTGTCGTGGCGTGCAATACGGCAACCAGCGCCGCGATTACTACCCTGCGTGCCCGTTGGCAGGAGATGCCGATTATCGGTCTTGAACCGGCATTGAAACCGGCAGTATTGGCATGTCCCGACGGGCGTGTGCTGGTTATGGCGACGCCGCTGACGCTGCGGGAGCATAAATTTGCCGCACTGATGCAGCGGTATCAGCAGCAGGCGACCATTTTAACGCAACCGGCACCGGATTTGGTGGAATTTGTGGAACGTGCGGAGCTGGACAGCGCAGAGCTGCTGCATTATCTTCGCATGCTACTTCGACCGTATATCGAAGAGCCGGTGGACAGCGTTGTGCTTGGCTGCACGCATTTTCCGTTTGCACAGGCGATGATTCGGGAAGCCCTGGGGTATCCCGTTCGCTTTTTCGACGGCGGCGCGGGAGCGGCACGCGAAACCGCGCGCCTTCTGGCGCGTGCGGAGCTGCGCAATCCGGTTGCGGAGGCAGGAAAGGTCGAGTTTGAAACCAGCGGCAAACGAGAAGAACGACTTCCGCTGTTTCGTATCTTGTTGAATAAATGAGGGTTCTGAGGATTCTATTGTAAATGCTGGGGCAACAATTCAAAAGGGATTGGCGGCGTCCAGCATTTATTGTTACATATTATTATTGTAAAAGAACAGAACAGCAGAACGCAGCAATGCCCTCGATGTATCCCCATTCTGGGATACATCGAGGGCATTTGTATGCTTTTCTATCGCTTATTCGCGCTCTGCAATCGGAATATAGCGATTGCGCTGGATAATCGGCTTGTATGCCGGACGAATAATCTTGCCGCCGGTGGTGGTTTCCTCCACGCGGTGCGCCATCCAACCGACAATGCGCGCGGCGGCAAACAGCGGGGTGAACATCTCCTGCGGGATGCCCAGCATCTGATAAACCAGACCGGAATACATATCCACATTCGCGCACATAATCTTGCGCTCCCCGCGCACGCGGTAGAATGCTTCCGGCGCCAACCGTTCAGTCAGCTCGATCAGGTTAAATTCGCGCTCAAAGCCCTTCTGCATCGCCAACGGGCGGGCGGTATTCTTCAGCGCGACCGCACGCGGATCCGACAGGGTGTAGACAGCATGCCCCATACCATAAATCAAACCGGAGCCATCGCCGGCTTCCTTGCGCATGATGCGGCACAGGTAATCCAGAACCGCATCCTCATCCTCCCAATCGGCAACATTTGCTTTGATTTCCTCAAACTGCTTACATACACGAAGGTTTGCGCCGCCGTGACGCGGACCCTTGAGCGAACCGACTGCCGCCGCAATGGCAGAGTAGGTATCGGTTGCCGATGAAGAGACAACGCGGGCAGTAAACGCGGAGTTATTGCCGCCGCCGTGCTCCGCGTGGATAATCAGACAGCGGTCAAGCAGCATCGCTTCCTCCCGCGTGAACAGACCATCCGGACGAATCAGGCTCAAAATGTTCTCGGCAATGGAATAATGCGGATCCGGAACGTGCAGGAACATAGAAGCATTGTCATAATAGCGGCGCTTTGCCTGATAGGACTGGGAGATAATAATCGGGAACTTTGCCAGCAGACCGATGCCCTGACGGATAAGGTTTTCCAGCGAAATATCATCCGGATTGTCATCGTAGGCATACAGCGCCAGCGTTGCCATCGCCAGCTTGTTCATCAAATCGCGGCTCGGCGCGCGCATAATGACGTCCTCGGTGAAGCCGTCCGGCAGGACGGATGCCTCAGACAGGGTTAAATCAAACATATCCAGCTGCTTCTGGGTCGGCAGGCTGCCGGAAAGCAGCAGGTATGCCGTCTCGGAGAAGCCAAAGCGATCCTCGGAGTCAAATCCGTCGAGCAGATCGTACAGGTTGTGTCCGCGGTATGTCAGGCGACCTTCTATCGGCTCCTTTTCTCCTTCATTGACCATATAACCGTGTACATTGGATACACAGGTAATACCAGCCAGCACACCCGTGCCGTCCGCGTTGCGCAGACCGCGTTTGACAGAATACTTACTAAACATTTTCGGCTTGATCAGGTTATTAGCGTCAAACGAGCCGCATAAACTGCCAATGAGTTCCGAACTCATGCCTTTCATCAGGTCGACCAAATCATTCACCTCGTTCAATATTTCTAACACTTAAAAATGAATACAATCACCCAAAAAGCGTATGCACATTTTTGGGGGTAAAACAGGGTTATTATGAATATATTTTACAGCAAACTTGCAAAAATGTCAATTGTATCGGATTGCAAAAGAAACGGAGGACTTTTATGAGAAAAGTAGTGATACTCGCTGTTCTGCTGATTTCCATTCTATATATCCTGCCAATTCGGTCATATTTGCTGGATTCCTCGGAACAAAATACCGCAAAGGAGCATATGGTCTCCCGTGTACAAAAAACCGAAGAGGCGCAGGATAAAATTGAGCAAAATTCAACAAAATACACATCGGACGGTGCGAGTGAGGAACAAACGTCTCAGAATGAAACAAAAACGACAGAAGAGACGCATACAATCACCGTTTCCGTTGACGGAAAAGCAGAGAAAATGAAGCTGGAGGACTATGTGGCTGGCGTCACAGCGGCGGAGATGCCGGCATCCTTCCCGCTGGAATCGCTCAAAGCACAGGCAATTGCAGCGCGCACCTTTGCCGCCGCACGGCAGGAGCAGGAAAAAGACAGCACCCATCCGGATGCGGATGTCTGCAACGATTATACACACTGCGCGGCGTATTTGGATTTGGATACGGAATCACAAAAACAATGGGGCAGCCGCGCGGAGGAATGGCGCGCCAAGATCGAACAGGCTGTGGCAGAGACCGCCGGAAAAATTATCACCTATCAGGATGAGCCGATCACAGCGGTATTTCACGCGGCGTGCGGCGAGGAAACCGAATCGGCGGAGGATGTTTGGGGTGCGGTCGTTCCGTATCTGGTCAGTGTGGACAGCAGCGGCGACAGCGCCTGTCCGGATTACACCGCATCGGTGACCTTTGCCGCAGAGGATTTCCGTCAGCGAATGCTTTCCCAATATCCGAAGATCAATTTGACCGGACGACCGGACAGCTGGTTTACCAAGTGGAAGCGGGCGGACGCGGGTAATGTGCTGTGGTGCAGGGTCGGCGGCGTGAAGGCGAAGGGCACGGCGCTGCGCCAGCTGCTCGGCTTGCGCTCGACCAATTTTACCGTGTCAACCACAGAGACCTCCATTACGTTTGAAACCACCGGATATGGACATGGCGTTGGTATGAGCCAATACGGTGCAAAGGCAATGGCGGAAAACGGCAGCAGCTGCGAGGAAATTTTGACGCACTATTATACGGATACGAAAATTCAGACAATGGATTCCTGAATATCGAGCAAGGATAAAAAATATCGGTCTTTTCCGGCATAAAGCGGGAATCTCCTGCCCATACTACAGGCAGGAGGTGGAAGAGATGAAACAATCCAGAGAAGAGGGACATGCAGAAAACCGACGCTATGTTTTGCTGCTGCTGGGCTGTGCCGCAGCGGTTGCCGTGGTGGCGTTTGCTCTGTTTGCGCAGCCGCAGTTTGCGGATGCGGACACCCTGAACCGTTATGAATACACGGAGGAGGACAGCGTGTCGGCATCGGATTCCGTCGAGCGCATTCCCACCCTGCCATCGGAAGAGGAAAGCACGACAGGCAGTGAAGAAGCCGAGGATACGACGGACGACACGGATGCCGATGATGAGGAAGAAACGGAGCGTGACGACGCGGTGACAGACAGCAGCGAGCCGTCACAAGAAACAGCCGCTCCGGCGGAGGATGCCGTTCCGACCTTTACCACGCCGGTAACAGCCGCCAAGGTGGTCCGCGCGTATTCTATGAATGCGCTGGCGTATGACGTAACCATGGAGGATTGGCGAACGCATGGGGCGACCGACTACGGTGGAAAAACCGGAGACGATGTTCTCGCGGCAGCGGATGGAACGGTAGCGGAGGTCGGCGAGAATGCGCTGTACGGCAGTTATCTGGTGCTGGAACACAGCGGGGGATTGCAAAGCCGCTATGCGGGCATTGCGGATTTGAATGTTGCCAAGGGCGACACGGTGAAATCCGGACAGGTGCTGGCTCATTTGGGAAAACCGATGCCGGCGGAGGCAAAACAGGGTGTTCACTTGCATTTTGAACTAATTCATGACGGAGAACCGGTCAATCTACAGGAATATTTGAAAAAATCGTGATCGTTGGTTGCGAGTCCTTGACAATTTACAATGCCGTGCCGTATAATAAAAAAACAAAGAAACGATGCTGCACGGCAGCCGGTTCTTTCTTAACATTGCCCAAAACACAATCATTCCCCCTGATTGTGTTTTATACACCTCATGAATTGCATCTCGTGCAAGGTGAAAAGCAAGTGCTTCCCCCGCGCTTGCTTTTTACTTATTTGGGGGTGTTTTGGTTTGGGACATGATGGGCGGCGGCAAAGCGTCTCTTTGCCCGCGCCCCTCGGGGAAAAGCTTACGGAAAACAGACGCGAGAAAAGCCACTGTACATCAGCACAGTGGCTTTCCCGCAATACAACAACAAAAGCGGACTATGACTTTCTGTACCTTGGCCTTGGTACAAAGAAGTCCGACAGAGGGAAACCTCTGCCTTCCTCATTCAGTGTAACATTTTTTTAAGAAAAAATCAATCCGAAATTTGAAATAATTAAAAAAACACGGCTGATTTCCTATATTCAGCCGTGTTTTTTTGCGGATTATTTATAAAAATCCGGCTTTTGGTCAATATCAATGCTTTCCACTTCGCCGGAAACCTGCGCATCCAGCAGTGCTTCCATGACCGCGTTCGAGACATAACCGTCCCAAGCCGACGGACCGTTGACCTCGCCCTTGAGCGTGGATTGAATCCAGTCCTGAATCTCATTGTCATACGCTCCGGCAAAGCGGCGCTTCCAATCCTGTTCGATCGGAATGACCAAGCCGCCCTTTTGGCGGTAGGTCGGATACGCCGGTCCCGGCAAATCAATGATGCCGTTTTCGCAGACGAGCTGGCAGTTGATGTCAAAGCCAAGCCCACTGTTCATGAATATTTCCACGATGGCAACAGAGCCGCTCTTAAAGCGCAGCATGAGAATCTGCGGGTCATGCAGCTGCGTATGTGTGCGTGACGTCTCCTTTGGGATGATAATCTGTGCCGACTCGTATTCGTCCTCCATCAGCCAGCGCAGCGTGTCGATCTCATGAATGGATGCGTCGCTGATTACCATCTGGTCGTCATAATCACGTCCGACGGAAACCGCCCAGTGGGTACAGCGGGAATACAAAATCGAGCCAAACGAGCCTTCGTCAATCATCTGCTTCATCTGACGGAAGCCGGAGTCATATCGGCGCATAAAGCCGACCTGTACCAGATGGCGGCCGGTGCGCATTTCCGCCTCGACAATCGCCCTGGATTCCGCCGCGCTTGTGCTCAGCGGCTTCTCTGAGAATACCGGCTTTTCCGCCTCAATGCACTGCATAATGGTTTCCAAATGTGCAATATCCGGACTGGTGCAGATGATCGCATCAACATCGTCATCATATACCAGATCCGCGCTGTTGTTATAAATGCTTGCGCCGAGCGGCTCGCCGATTTTGCGTGCGCCCTCGATAAATACATCCGAAACCGCAACAACATCCGCGCCGGAGAATTTATTGGTAATTCTTGCGATGTGCTCACGCCCGATCGCGCCGCAGCCCACAACACCGACTCTCAATTTTTCCATGTTTTCCATGCTGGCAGTCCTCCAAAATCCCCTTGTGTTATTCCGTGTGATTTCTCTCTTATTATACGGATTTTTGTACCGCATTGCAACCGTTTACCACCGAACGAAACGGAAAGTTTGCGCTATCCCGTTCGCAGAGCAGGGTTCAACAGAAAACCGCCGGTTGTTCACACAACCAACACATCGCAATGCTACACTATGGTTTGTTTCAGGAAGTATGGCATAAGGGAATACAAAACGCCCCGTTTGGTTTCCCTGTTCTTCCGCTTATTATTGATGATCGGACGGAGGGGAGAGATGCTCCGTCCGCAGGAGGGAACTGAATGATACAGGTCAGTCATGTAACCAAGCGATATGAAGCCGCGACTGCCGTGCGCGATCTGTCCTTTTCCGTTGAGGAAGGAGAGATTGTCGGCTTTCTCGGCCCCAATGGCGCGGGTAAGACCACAACGATGAATATCATAACCGGCTGTCTGGAGGCAACCGACGGCACGGTGACGATTGACGGAAAATCCACACAGGAGCAGCCGGAGGAGACGCGCCGCCGAATCGGCTATCTGCCGGAGGTGCCGCCGTTGTATCCGGATATGACGGTAGAGGAATATCTGGATTTTGTCTATCGGCTGAAAAAATGCACGCTGAATAAGGAAGAGCACGTAACGTCTGTGGTGGAACGCGCCGGTTTGCAGGATGTCACCGGACGGCTGATCCGCAATCTGTCCAAGGGCTTTCGACAGCGCGTGGGTCTGGCGCAGGCGCTGCTCGGCGACCCCAAGGTATTGATTTTGGACGAACCGACGGTTGGTCTTGATCCAAAGCAGATTATTGAAATCCGCAGCATGATCCGTGCGCTCGGCAAAACGCATACTGTCATTCTGTCCAGCCATATTCTGCCGGAGGTGCAGGAAGTTTGTGATCGCGTGATTGTCATCCATCAGGGACAGATCGTTGCGGACGGCACGACGCATGAGCTGGCACAGCGCATGACGCGTTCGACCCAGCTGGAAATGGTGATTGAGGGCGATTCCGCACGGATTCTGCCGATTTTGCAGGCAGTTCCGGGCGTTGCCGATGCTGTGCTGACACAAAAGGACGAATTGAAGTCCACCTATCGCATCGCCGCTGAGCCGGAAACCGATGTTCGCCGCGATGTTTTTGACGCGCTGTCACAAAATCAGCTTGCCATTCTATCCATGCAGCAGCTGGAGGCAAGTCTGGAGGATATTTTCCTCAAGCTGACCGATGCGGATGTACCGGCAGAGCCACCGCATGAGGAAGACACGAACCAGGAATCGGACACCAGATACCATTTCTTCCGAAGGAGGAGAACCCGCAAGTGAACACCATCCGTAAACACGATTTTCAGAGCTTTTTTCGTTCGCCGCTCGGCTTTGTCTATGTCGGCGTGTTTGCTCTGATTGCCAACCTTGTCTTTTTTGCGTATTGCATTTTAAGCTCATCGAGCGACCTCGCTTCGCCGTTTGCGTTTTTGCTGACGGTTCTGCTGTTTATGACGCCGATTCTCACCATGCGCCTGCTCAGTGAGGAATACCATCAGGGCACGGATCGCCTGCTTTTGACCGCGCCGGTGCGCGTGTGGGAAATCGTTTTGGGCAAATTCCTTGCCGCCATGGGCGTGATGCTGTGCTGTCTCGCCGTGACCATTCCGTGGTTGATTATCATTCTGTGCGGCGGTACGTTGGCGTGGCAGACGACGATCGGCTGTTATATCGCCTTGCTTTGTGCGTCCATGGTTTTTGTCGCTATGGGCTTGTTCCTGTCCTCCGTGACGGAAAGCCAGCTGATTGCGGCGGTGCTGTCCTTCGCGCTGTTTTTGATGCTGTATCTGGTGGACTCGCTCAGCAGCTCCGCCAGCGGCGTGGTTGGCACGGTGCTGAATTGGTTTTCCGTTTTCACGCGCTATGATACCTTCCTCTCCGCCCAGTTTTCCTTCAGCAACCTGATTTATTTTCTTTCGTTGACCGCATTATTCCTGTTCTTCACCGCTCGCGTGGTCGAGCGGCGCAGACATTGACCGGAGGTGAGCCAAAATGCAGTATCTTTGTATTGCTCTGCTTGTTCTTTTTCTGGCTGCCTCTCTGGCGGTCACAGCTGTCATCCATGGCAGCAAAAAGATATTCTCGTTTGCACAGATCGCCCTGTTCGCCGCGATCCCCGCGATTTTGCTGGGTGTGACGACGTTCTTTCTGTGCTTTGTGCTGGATACCGGTATTCTGCCGGTTGTAGTCGTCCTTATCTCCGCCTATCTTGTGCTGTTCTTTCTGTACCGTTGGGCGAACGCCCGCACGCCGGACGGCAAAAGGCGGGAGACGCGCCGCCGCTTGACGCTGGGACACAACACCAAACGCACCAAGCGTTTTTTGTTGTCCTCCGGTTCGGTTGCGCTGGCGGTTGCCGCAGTTATTTTGCTCAACCTGATTGCGACAAACCTCAACGACCGGTTTGACCTTAATCTCGATCTGACGGCAAGCAAGATGTACAGCATTTCCCAGGATACCTATGACACGCTGGATAATCTGGAGGACGAAGTGACCATTACGGTTCTTATGAGCGAGGATGACCTTGCCTCCAGCACGTATGGAAGCTATGTCAAGATCCTGCTGGATAAGTACGCCGACCGCACGGATAAGCTGACGGTTACCTACATTGACCCATACAAAAATCCATCGGCAGTGGAAACCTTCAGCGACCTGTCGGATAGCGTCAGTGAGGGCAGTGTCGTTGTCCAGTGCGGCAAGCAGTCGCGTGTGCTCAATCTGGTGGACTTTTACGATACCTCATCGGATTCGTCCTCCGGCTACACGACGGTAAGTGCGTTCTGCGGCGAAAGCACGCTGACCTCGGCGCTGCTGTCGGTGTCCAGCGACAGCACACCGCGCGCGTATATCCTGCGCGGACATAACGAAAGCGTCTCCACCCAGTTTACCAGTATGCTGGAGACCTCCGGCTACACCGTGAAGGAGCTGACGCTGGCGGAATCGGATATTCCGAAAAAGGCATCTCTGCTCGTGCTGAGCCTGCCGCAGAAGGATTACACGGAGAAGGAGCTGAACGCACTGGACGATTATGTCAAGAACGGCGGCGATCTGCTGGTGTTCGATGGCACGGAAAGCCCGACGGGATTGAAAAATCTGTATTCCTATCTGAAGGAATGGGGCATTACGGTGCAGTCCAAGATGATTCTGGACTCCGACTATAACGTCAGCGATGCACGGTATATTCTGGCGTCGCTGGAGGACACCGACACAAACAGTGCGCTGTCCAGTCAGTCGGATCAGGTGATTGTTACGCCGGACGCGAAGGCGCTGCGCGTCAAGCTGAAGGACTCGGTAAGCGACCGCTCGGTGGAAACGCTGCTGTCCTCGCGCAAGACCTCCTATGCCCGTGCCATCCAATCGGACACCACCTACGATTCCTACAGCAAGGAAAGCAGTGATACGGACGGTCCGTTTGCGATTGCCGCGCTGGCGGCATATACCGGCAACGAGGACGGCGGACAGATCCTGGTCTGCTCGTCGGCGCTCATGATGACCGACCAACTCATGCAGTCGTCCAGCCTGCTCAACCGCAGCTTTTTGAGCAACACCATCTCGGAAATGCAGCCGGATACACAGCTGGTTTCGATTGCCTCAAAGTCAATGACGGCAGAGCCGCTGACGCTGGGTACGACCGCGACCTATTTTGTATTCCTTGTGCTGCTGTTTATCCCACTGTTCCTGTTTGTTTATGGCATTGTGGTCTTTTTCCAGAGGAGGCGGCTGTGATGACGCGTCCGAAGAAACGATTTCTTGCCGCAGCACTGGCGGTTGCGCTGCTTGGCGGGGCATACGCCCTGCTGCTCAACCATCCGGCAAAGGAGAAGGACAGCGATTCGGAAACCGTCTCGCTGACCAGCGTGGACAGTGAGGATGTGTCTGCCATTACGGTGACGCCGCGCAAGGGCACGGCGTTCACGGTAAAAATAAGCAGTGACGATTCCGGTACGGAATACCGCGTAAAGGGAGATAAATCCGGCTCGTATGACCAGAATTCGCTCTCCACCCTGCTTTCTACCGCCAGCGCCGTGTCCGGCACGCTGGTCGATCCGGTTTGCACGGAGCTCGAGCGCTATGGCTTGGACGATACCGCAAAGCACGATGTCGTCACGCTGACGCAAACCGACGGCACGGAAATCAAGCTCATTTTCGGCATGACCTCCGAAGCGCTCGGCGGGACATACTGCATGGTGGACGGCAGCACGGATGTGTACTTTGTGTCGTCCGACACGGTGGAGACCCTGCTGCAAAAGCAGAAGGCATATTTGTCGCTGTCCGTGCTCGGCTCGTATTATGCGCTGACCTCGTCGCTGGAACAGATGACGATAACACCGGCGAATGGAACGGCGATGACGATTGTGCGGCGGGATACGGACGATATGGATTCGGAGGTATCGTCTGCCTATTCGACCTTCCAGATAACCGCGCCGGAAGCGTGTGACGCGGATGACGATGCGCTGAGCAATAAGCTGCTTTCCAAGCTGCAAAGCGGTCTGACGGCACAGGCAATTGCCAAGGAACACGCCGACGAGGAGGACATGGCAAGGTACGGGCTGGATACCCCGCAAATGCGTATCCGGCTGGCGTTTGATAACGAGTCGTTTACGCTGCTTGTCGGCAATACGAAGGGCGAGAACATCTATGTGATGACAGAGGACGGCGATACCATTTATCGCTGCCGTGCGGAGTATTACAGCTTTGTTGACTCGCTGGACTGGACGGATTACCGCACCTCTCAGCTGGTGGCATTTGCCAAGCGGGAGCTGAAATCCGCCGTATTGACCTATGGCGGAAGCACACACAAGGCAACCGTGCGCTACGTTGCGGCGGACGAAAATGAGGACAGTGATTCCGCTACCTATAAGGGTAAGCTGGACGGAAAAACGATGAAATCCAAGGCGATTGACCAGCTGTATACCGCATTGACCTCGTTGGATGCCGTGTCCGTTTCCGATGCGGCGGACGCATCCGGCGGCGAGGAAGTCCTGTCGCTTTCGATCCGTCTGCGCGGCGGCACAAAGCATACGCTGTCCTTCGTCAAGAGCGGCTCGCGTGAATATCTCGTCCGTGTGGATGACGGCGGCTACCGCTATACGGTATCCCAGACGGATTTTGACAACCTGCTTTCGAGCTTTGGCGCGGAACAATAAATAGCCCCCTCTACGCGGAGTGTAATAACGCTCTGCGGAAGAAAACAATCTCTCAGGAAGCTGGGAGATTGTTTTGCTTTTGGGATACCTTGCCCGCAAAGACACGCTTGCGATTCCGGCGCAAAAATGTGGCGGTATGACGGCGAAGCGTTTGGAATTTGCCGCGGCGGCGGCAGCACGATGGGGCATACCGAAAAAAGCCCATCCTTCACCGCCAAACTTCGGCATTTTTTCCGCTTTTCGTGCCTTTTCCATATCCCACAGGTATGGTATAGTATAGAATAAGAAATTATATCTGCTGAAGAGGGTTATGCGAAACATGAAAAACACCGCTGGCGGCTTTCTGCCGATTTCAAAACAGGATATGATTGACCGCGGCTGGTACTACTGTGACTTCCTCGTTGTCACCGGTGATGCGTATCTCGACCACCCGTCGTTCGGCACTGCCGTCATCTCGCGCGTGCTGGAGGATGCCGGCTTCCGCGTTGCCATTTTGGCGCAGCCGGATTTCCGTTCGGAGGCAGATTTTTCCGCCATGGGACGACCGCGCTATGCGGTGCTCATCAACGGCGGCAACATTGATTCGATGGTGGCGCATTATACCGCCGCCAAAAAGCGCCGTCACGATGACG
>CAVBHI010000022.1:0-7958 GCA_963595115.1 bacterium | reverse complement strand
ACCTTAGACAGCAATACTACCGTCTCCACATGTGCCGTCCTTGGAAACAAATCAAACACCTTATATCTCTTCAATTGATACCCTGACTCTGTGAATTTTTTTACATCTCGCGCGAGTGTTGCCGGATCACAGGAGACATAGACGACCTTTGGCGGCATCATTTGGACAACAGCATGAATGGTGGTGTCATCCAGCCCTTTTCGCGGTGGATCAACTACGATGACATCTGGTGTCAGACCACGCTTTGCCAGCATCTGTGCGGTCTGTCCCGCATCACCGCAGAAAAACTCTGCATTGTTGATGCGATTAAGCTTTGCATTCTCCTTTGCATTATCTACTGCTTGCGGAACAATTTCCGCACCGATGACAGACTTGGCTCGATGAGCCAGGGCAAGAGTAATCGTGCCGACACCACAGTACAGATCGAGAGCAGTTTTGGTCTCATCCAAATTGGCGTAGTTCAGGGCACAGTCATATAACCGTTCCGCTTGTGAACGATTGACCTGATAAAAGGAGGCAGGAGAGATACGAAATCGATTTCCACAAAGAATGTCCTCAACAAATCCAACGCCCCAGAGGGTGTTGTAACGCGATCCTAAAATTGTATTGCCGGGCTTGTTATTGACATTGATCATGACACTGCACAGACCGGGAACTGTGCGCCGTGCGGTGGCAATCAGCGCATCTGCATGGGGAATCTTTGCACTGCGAGAAATGAGACACAATAATACTTGACCAGTGGCAAAGCCGGTGCGAATAAAGATATGACGAATCAATCCAGTACCGGTATGCTCATCATAGGGAAGGACATTGTATTCGGTCATCCAATCTCGTACCGCTGCTGTCAGTGCGTTGGCTAACTCTGTTTGAATCAAACAGGAATCTGTTGGAATGATGTCATGACTGCGTACTCGGTAAAAACCAGTGACAATGCCGTTGTCCGATCGTCCTACAGGATACTGTGCTTTGTTGCGGTAACGCAGTATCTGTTCAGCAGGGCAAATACCTTCCGGTTCTATGGAAATGCTGCCAATACGCTGCATAGCATCCATAACCTTTTTCTTTTTGGCACGCAGTTCTTCTTCGTATGTAATATGCCAAAAACAGCAGCCTCCGCATTTAGCTGCTTGGGGACAGTCTGGCTCGATACGATGGCGAGAGGGAATGAAAACGCGCTCAATTCGTCCATAAGCATGGCTTTTCGTGATTTTGACAATGCGAATATCACAGTGATCACCTACTGCACCGCCAGGAACAAAGACCACCATATTATGAATGCGAGCAACAGAAGAACCATCACTGGTATATCCAATGATTTCTGCCCGGTATATTTTATTTTTTTCCACGGTAACGACCTCCTTGGCGGTATTATAGTTCTTATTATATCATATTGACGGTCGTTTGAATAGAAAAAGGAAATAGACAAATAGAATCCAACTTGCTTTTGATAAAGCGGAAAAATACGATGAATATCATTTTCCCTTGCCGAAACAGAAAAAAACCACTACAATAGCTATATTGGACATGGGTAAAGAGACGATATAGGATGTAAAGGAAAGTACGTGCAGAATGAAACAGAAAACACTATGGGGACGAATCATCTGGGCAGTGGCGCGACGCGGTTGGTTGAATGCCATGTCAGACGAAGCCTATCTCAAGCTGATATATAAAAATAAGCTGAGAAAACCATTGGATTTACAGCATCCGATAACATTTAATGAGAAACTTCAATGGCTAAAGCTATATGACCACAACCCCAAATATATAACGCTTGCGGACAAGTATGCGGCGCGCGAATTTATCGCGCAGACGATTGGAGAACAATATTTATTTCCACTGCTTGGCGTGTGGAATCATCCGAAGGATATTGCATGGGATGAATTGCCGGAACAATTCGTGCTGAAGTGTACACATGATTCTGGTGGCGTGGTTTTATGCCGCAATAAAAAAACGATGAATCGTGACAGCATATACGAGACGTTATTTTCTGCATGGAGCAGAAATTTTTATTATCAGGGAAGAGAATGGCCATATCGTGATATTCAACCGCGAATTCTTGCTGAACCATTGATGTGTGAAGCAGGACAGAATGAACTGCTGGATTACAAATTGATGGTATTCAATGGAACCGTGCGTTGCAGCTTTGTGTGCTCTAATCGCACACGAGAGCTACATGTCACATTTTTTGATATAGAATGGCGGCGAATGCCGTTTGAACGACATTATCCGCAAGCTCCCAATCCCATTCCAAAGCCAAAAGCGTATGAAGAAATGGTAAAACTGGCAGAACAGCTGGCAGAAGGGCTTCCGTTTGTGCGGGTGGATTTCTATGAGATTGACGGACATCCGTATGTGGGAGAACTGACCCTGTACCCTGGTTCTGGATTTGAGGAATTTACGCCGTCAAATTGGGACTGTATATTGGGTGACTGGTTGACGTTGCCGGAGAGGAGAGTATGATGAACCGACATGTTTGCATTTTGATGGGCAGTCCGCGCAAACAAGGAAACACGCAAGCGATCCTGCAACCGTTTACGCAGCGACTGACACAGCTGGGGATGATGTGTGATGTGCTGTGGTTATATGACAAATGTATTTTCGGATGTACGGCATGTCGGCACTGCCAAACGGATTGGACAGCGCCGCACTGTGTTCAGGATGACCATATGAATACGATTTTCCGTCAGGTATTGGACTCCGAACTGCTCGTACTAGCTACGCCAATTTATGCATGGTACTGTACAGCACCGATGAAGGCGGCACTGGATCGTATGGTTTATGCGCTGTGCAAATATTATGGGGAACAAAAAGGTCCTTCGTTATTAGCAGGGAAATCCGTGGCATTACTGTCTACCTGTGGCTATCGTCCGGAGCAGGGGACAGACCTATGGGAAGCTGGAATACAGCGTTATTGCAAACATACGGGTATGCATTATTTGGGAATGCATACAGAACGACACTTGGGGTATCACATCCCGTTTATGGATGAAGCAAAGCGCGTGAGCGCGGAAGCGTATGCCGAGCGGATTGCACAGAAATTGGAATCAATCAAAGAGAGAGGTTCAAGATAAGTCTTATAATAGTTATAAGAGTTAGTATGCTGAATGGAGGTAGCAGCCAAATTCTATCTGCAATATCATCTTGATTTGGCTGAAGGAGAAATGGAAAAGAATTTGACCAGTGGAAGCGTATTTAAGACGATTGTTGTGTTTGCGTTGCCGTATTTGTTATCGTATTTTTTACAGACACTATATGGTATGGCGGATTTGTTTATCATCGGACAGTTCAACGGCGTGGACAGTATCACTGCTGTGGCGAATGGCAGCCAAGTCATGTATATGCTGACTGTTATTATTGTCGGCTTGGCGATGGGGGCGACCGTGACAATCGGACGAGCAGTCGGTGCGGGAGCACAGAGGGAAGCAGCAAAGGCGATTGGCAACACGATAACGCTATTTATGCTGTTGTCGGTTATAGTGATGGCAGGCTTGCTGCTGTCTGTGAGGAATATTGTAACCTTGATTGGAACTCCGATTGAGTCAACGGAAGGCACAATTCGTTATTTGACGATTTGCTTTCTTGGAATTCCGTTTATCACGGCATATAATATTATCAGCTCAATTTTTCGCGGCATGGGTGATTCCAAACGACCGATGTACTTTATTGCGGTGGCGTGTGGCACAAATATTGCATTGGACTATCTGTTTATTGGTCTGTTGGACATTGGTTCATCGGGTGCAGCGCTTGGTACGATACTGTCGCAGACGCTCAGCGTCATCGTAGCGTTGGTCGCTATTCGCCGATGGCATATGGGAATTCCGTTGAAAAAAAGCGATTTTCGACTTCAGAGGGAGATATTGCAGAAGCTGCTTCGCGTTGGCGTTCCGGTTGCGGTACAGGATGGCTGCATTCAAGTTGCATTTATCATCATTACGGTCTTCGCCAACCACAGAGGTCTGGACGATGCGGCAGCAGTTGGTATTGTAGAAAAAGTAATCAGTGCGCTATTCATCGTACCTTCGTCTATGCTGGCAACGGTATCGGCGCTGTCCGCGCAGAATATCGGCGCGGGAAAGCACGACCGCGCTGCAAAGACGCTGCGCTATGCAACAATGATTACCTGTACCTATGGAACGATTGTAGCGCTTATCATTCAGGTTACTGCGGCATCGGTTGTCGGTGCGTTTACCACAGACGGCATGGTTGTTTTACTTGGCAGTCAGTATATTCGCGGCTACATTTGGGACTGTATTTTTGCCGGTGTGCATTTCTGCTTCAGCGGCTATTTTTGTGCTTATGGACGGTCTTATATTGGTTTTCTGCACAATATTATTGCGATTGCACTGGTGCGAGTGCCCGGCTCGTATTTGGCATCAAAATTATTTGCCGATACGCTGTTCCCAATGGGTTTGGCGGCACTGGGCGGTTCTGCGCTGTCCGTTGTGATTTGTGTCAGCGTCTTTTTTTTGCTTAAACGGCATTCCAGGTTGGAAACAGCGGTATGACATAAAGGCAAGGCAATGGGAATTGCGTGACAATTTTACGGATTACAAATGACGGCAGGAAAATGTCGATTGTCTTTGTAGAAATAGTAAAATTTCAGCTTTTCAGAGATGCCTTGGATATGTTACACTAAAGGCACAGAAACAAACTGGAGGAGATGATTATGAAACGTCAAGTAATAGGACTCTCGCTGACGGTTGCGGTATCAATGGGAATGCTTCCACCGATGCAGACAACCGCGCAAGCAGAGGAGCTGCCTGTGACACAGGAAGCGGATGTGTTGCTGCGCGATGCAGAAACGAGGGAGGCCTCTATTACAGAGCAACCGGTGGAAACGGAAACCAGCGGGGAGCAGTCGGATGTCCATGCAGAGCTTCCTTCTGAAAGTGAACAGACGGGAGAGACAGAAGTTATACCGGCATCGGAGGATACCGAGGAGGGAAAAGATTTCTCCTTGGCAGTACCGCAGTTGACTGGCATTTCCGGCATTGGAACAAGTATTACGCTGCAATGGAATGTACTAGCCGGTGCAGAAGCGTATGTCGTTTATCGGCGCAGCACGACGGATGCGAAATGGGACAGACTGGGACAAGTGGTATCAACAGAAACGCAGTATGAGGATAATACTGCGAAGAGGAGCAAAAGCTACTACTATTCTGTTCGTGCCAAGCAGGAGAAGGATGGAGAGACTGTTTGGAGCAAACGATCAGAAAGCTTCCTGCGTGTGGGACGTCCGAAGCTGAAGTCAGTTGCTGAGGCTACGAGTGCGCTGAAGGTGCGCTGGTATAAGGTAGAGGGTGCTGTAACGTACCGCATTTTCCGACGTATGAAGTCGGAAACGGAATGGGAGCACATTGGCGATGCGAAGGTAAACGGCTATCGGGATAAAACCGCAAAGGTAAATGAGACGTATGATTATACGGTCAGTGCGGTTTGCACCAATGGCGAAACGGAATTTGTCAGTGGATATAACAAAAACGGCGTGTCTGGTCAGCGTGTCCTTTGCGCGCCGGAGCTTACCGCACTGTCTGGTACGAAGACCAAGGTTACACTGAAATGGAACGGCGTATCGGCGGCGCAGAGCTATCTGGTGGAGCGCATGGAGTTTGGCGGTGCGTGGAAGAAGCTGGCGATCACAAAGGAGCTTCGCTATCAGGATACCGGCGCTTCAACGGAAACGACATACTATTATCGGATTCGCGCGGCGAAAAAGTCCGGAGGCAAGATGATTTATGGCGATGCGCAGAATCCGGAGATTCAGCGTCCCGGCGCAACCAGACTGCTCGGCGCGCAGCCATCCGACAGCGGATGGCTGATCAAATGGGAAGCGGTTTCTGGCGTGAAGGACTATCGCGTCTACCGACGCGCCTCGCAGAGCGAGGCGTGGAGCTTGCTCGCCACAACCTCAGAGACGTATTATCAGGATGACGAGATGACATCCCAACGATACTGGTACACCGTTCGGGCAGTCAGTCAGAACCCGACAACGTTTTACGGCGCGTTTGATAAAAATGGCGTCACGGAAATAACACAGCTGGCAACGCCGGAGCTGGTTAAAATCAGCAATGTGAGTTCCGGTATTCGCCTTCAGTGGAACAAGGTGGACTATGCGACAGGATATTTTGTCTACCGGCGCGAAAATGCCAAGGAAGAATGGGAGAAGCTCAAGACGATCGAAAGCGGCGACAAGGTTCGCTGCGTAGACAAAAAGGCGGAAGCAGGGAAGACTTATTTTTATACTGTTTGTGCGGCATATGACGGTGAAGTGGCTGGTGCTTACGATCCGACCGGTTTGGTGATGCAACGCATCGAAACGCCGGAGCTGAAGGCGGCTGGAAAGCATAAAAAAGGTCTGCGGGTAACATGGAATCCGCTCAACTATGCGGATGGCTACTATGTCTACCGCCGCGGAAGTACATCTGAAAAATGGGAAAAAATTGCGGACGTGTCCGGAGGAGCGACGAGCACCTATGTGGACAGCAAGGTGACAAACGGTAAGTGGTATAACTACACGATTCGCGCGTTCTGCGGCGACTATCGCTCCGGCATCGTGTCGGAGGGGAAGAGCTATGCCTATTTGGAGCCGGTATCGATCACATCCATTCATCATTCCAAGAGCCAGACCGTAACGGTGGAGTGGATCAAAAATCCGGAAGCGGAGCGCTATGTCATTTCGTATGCGACTAAGGCGGACTTTTCCAATGCGAAGACAACCAGCTCCGCAACGAACCGTGCGACACTGAGCGGTTTGACCAAGGGGAAGGTATATTATATCCGTGTCAACGCGCGCAAGAAGGTTGACGGCGTAAAGTATTTCAGCCGTTTTTCCCAAAAGCGTGCGGTTGCCATTGAGCTCTAAATTACCTGAAAAGAAGGAAAGCGGCACGATGCAAAACAATGCGTTTGCAGCGTGCCGCTTCACTTTTGCGTGCGGCTCGTAATCGGAAAAAGGAGGCAAAAGAACAGGGGGGATCGTTCCAGCCGACTACGAGCCTGATAAAAGGGGTGTGCGTGTTAATCGGAAGTAATGGCCCGACGCAGCTTCGAGCGCGCCGATGCGGCGGTTCGCAGCGTAGTAGAAATTTCTCTGGCGGTATCAATTGGCGTATTTTCGGTCAATTGATTGTTGCACTCACGAGATAGAGAGTCCAATGCGTAAATCATGTGGGTAATCTCGTCGTGGTGAAAATCGTCAAAGACGTTGGACTTTACTTTTTTCTTTGCGGAGACTAGTGGGGCGATGTCTCGTCTTGTTGCTGACGGATTTTGTACCACGGCGTTTTGCTGCTTTGCCTCCAATGCGGACAGACAACCCACAAGAACCTCGGCCTCATACTTCGAGAACGGGACTTTGAGTTGAAGCATAAAAAAACACCTCCGGTATAAAATGATAGACAATAATCACGATAACCAATCATTCTGATTGAAAATAATGGGGAAACAAAACCACACAATCAGAGTGGTATGATGTCATCTTGATTTCTTAGCATAATTATAGCACTGTTTGCAAACTGACGCAATATTCGACGAAAAGCAAATATAACAAAGTTATTCGTCAATTTTAGTGCAAAAATGATATAACGAGTAACAAAACAGTATTATTTGATACATGAAACATATAGGAAACAAAAAGGAAACATACCAATAATGTAACAGAAGGAGATGCGAAATGAAGAAAACGATTTTTCTGGGAGACAGTATTACAGAGGGCTTTGGCGTATCATCCGAAGAGTGTTGGGTCAGTGGTATGCCGGAGGGCGCGGTGAACCGCGGTATCAGCGGAGATACTACAGATGGAATGCTTCAGCGATTTGCGGCGCATGTTTTGGCAGAGCGTCCGGAACGCGTTGTCATAATGGGAGGACTGAATGATCTTGGTTCGGGGAAAACATGGGAAAAAGTTGCAACAAACCTACGGGAAATGTGTGAATTAGCGCAAAAGGAGCACATTGAGC
>CAVBHI010000021.1:0-2327 GCA_963595115.1 bacterium | reverse complement strand
GTTGTATATATCCCAGGGCATACTGCTTTCCGGAAATTTGAAACAGGAGTGAAACAAAATGAATGCAAAAAAACGACTGATCTCCATGGCGCTGGCTTCGGTTATGTGCCTTGGCATGCTGGTGGGCTGTGGCAGCTCCTCCGGATCGAATGACAACGATTCCGGTTCGGCGACCGCGTCGTCCGGCGGACTGACGATAACAGACGGCGTACTGACGGTGGGCACCTATGCGTCCTTCCCGCCGTATGAATACTACGATGGCGACACCATTGTTGGCATTGATGCGGAGCTGGCACAGGCTCTGGCAGACAAATTGGATTTGCAGCTGGATCTTGTTGACATGGATTTTGGTACGCTGATTACCTCGGTGCAGATGGGCAAGATTGACATCAGCATGGCTGGCATGACCAAGACGGCAGAGCGTGAGGAGAACGTCAGCTTTACGGATTCCTACGCCAAGGGCGTGCAGGTTGTCATTGTGCCGGAGGATTCCAAGATTACGTCGATTGACGATCTGGACGGCGCACTCATCGGCGTACAGGAGAGCACGACCGGTCATTCGTACTGCGCGTCGGACTACGGCGAAGAGAACGTCATTGCGTATACGAACGGCGCAACGGCGGTACAGGCGATGCAGCAGGGCAAGGTGGACTGTGTGGTTATCGACCAGCAGCCTGCGAAGACCTTTGTGAAGGAAAACAAGGGTCTGAAGATTCTGGACACGGAATATGTTTCGGAGGATTATGCAATCGCTGTCAACAAGAACAACACCCAGCTGCTGGAGAAGCTGAATACGGCGCTGGATGAGTTGCAGGAGGATGGCACAATCCAGTCTATTCTGGACAAGTATATTAACGCAGACTAAGGCGCATACAAAACGTCCAACCGGTGGACAACAACGCCTAATCAAAAAACGCGATGGGCAGCGGAGACGGACAGACCGGCTCCGCTGCTTCTGAAAAGAGGTTATATAAAAATCCATGAGTACCTTTGGTAAAACAATGAAAATCGGATTTTATCAGACCTTCGTTCTGAACGACAACTATCAGTACTTTGTGAATGGCATCAAGATCACAATTCTGGTTGCCTTTGTCTCGTTGTTCTTTGGTCTGATTATCGGCGCGGCGCTTGCGCTGATTCGCTCTGCCTATGACCAGCAGGGCGGCCGAAAGAAAAATCCGCTTCTGGGCTTTTTTAATTTGCTGGCACGGATTTATTTGACGGTCATTCGCGGTACGCCGACGATGGTGCAGCTGCTGATTATGTGGTTTGTTCTGTGGGCGAGTGCCCGCTCGACGGATCACAACCTGATTATCTGTGCCATTATGACGTTTAGCATCAATTCAGGTGCATATATTGCGGAAATTATCCGTTCCGGTATTATGGCGGTAGACGGCGGACAGATGGAAGCAGGACGTTCTCTTGGCATGAATTATTCGTCTACCATGCGATATATTATCCTGCCGCAGGCGTTTAAAAATGCGCTGCCGGCGCTGGGCAATGAGATGATCACCCTTCTCAAGGAAACCTCCATTGTTACGGTTATTGGTCTGAAGGATCTGACGAAGGGCGCAATGATTATTCAGGGAAAGACCTATCAGGCATTGGTTCCGTTCCTTGCCATTGCGATTATTTATCTGGCAATGGTCATGCTGTTGACATGGATTCTGGGCATTGTGGAAAGGAGGATGCGTCAAAGTGATTACCGTTAAGGATTTGGTAAAGAGCTTTGGAGATTTGCAGGTTCTCAAAAAGGTAGACTGTCATATTGAAAAGGGCGAGTGCGTTGTGGTCATTGGACCGTCCGGCTCCGGTAAATCAACGCTTTTGCGCTGTCTCAACCGTTTGGAAGAGCCGACCTCCGGTCATATTATCTTTGACGGCGAGGACATTATGGACAAGAATACCGACATCAATCAGGTGCGGCAAAAGGTAAGCATGGTGTTCCAGCACTTTAATCTGTTCCCTCATCTGACGGTGCGGGAGAACATTACACTGGCGCCGACCAAGCTCAAGCTGATGTCGCAGCAGGAGGCGGACGATACGGCGACCCAGCTGCTTGCACGCGTCGGTTTGGCGGAAAAGGCGGATGTATATCCGATTCAGCTTTCTGGCGGTCAGAAGCAGCGTGTGGCGATTGCACGCTCTCTGGCAATGAAGCCGAAGGCAATTTTGTTTGACGAGCCGACCTCTGCACTTGATCCGGAGATGGTGGGCGAGGTGCTGGACGTTATGAAATCGCTGGCACAGGAGGGTATGACGATGGTCGTCGTTACGCATGAGATGGGCTTTGCCCGTGAGGTGGCGGATCGCGTGCTGTTTATGTC
>CAVBHI010000020.1:0-7491 GCA_963595115.1 bacterium | reverse complement strand
GCACGGTACAGGACTGGGGTGTGACCGATGCCAATAACATGGGCGCGGCAATGGCGCCTGCGGCGTATGAAACCATTCGTACACTCCTGCGCGACACAGGGACACATCCGGAGGACTACGACGGCATTTTCACCGGCGATCTCGGTCGTATCGGCAGCAGTCTGCTGCATCAGCTGGCACAGAGGGACGGCTTGAATCTTTCCGATGTACACAAGGACTGTGGCGTTATGCTGTATGACGCCACACAGGATGCCCATGCGGGAGCATCCGGCTGCGGATGTAGCGCGGCGGTGCTGTGCGGAACGTTGTTGGATGAGTTACGAGACGGACATCGGCGGCGGATTATTTTTGCCGGAACAGGCGCTCTGATGAGTCCGATGACCGTGCAGCAGGGCGAGAGCATTCCTGCCGTCTGTCATGCCGTGATTTTGCAGGCAGGAAAGGATGTGTGAGTATGGACTACCTCAAGGCGTTTGTTATTGGCGGCGCGATCTGTGCGCTCAGTCAAATTCTCATCGACAAAACCAGGCTGACACCGGCGCGCATTTTGACTGGCTATGTCGTGCTGGGCATACTCCTGACCGCCATCGGTGTCTACCGTCCGCTGGTGGACTGGGCAGGCGCTGGCGCAAGTGTGCCCCTGCTGGGCTTTGGCTATACGCTGGCGGAGGGTGTAAAAAGTGCTGTCGCAGCGGACGGTGTGTTTGGTATCTTTGTCGGCGGCGCAAAAGCCGCTGCCGGAGGGATTACCGCCGCCGTGCTGTTCGGTTTGCTTGCGGCGGTAATTTTTTCACCGGAGGATAAGAGTTAGGCGGCACGGTAACGTTGGTGGACTCGCTTTATAGTAAAATCCCATGCTCCATTTGTGCAAACTCACGCTGTCCTGCTTTTTTCGTCCTTGATTTCGTGATATACTAAAGGTCAGAATGACATGCACAGGAAAGGAGCGTATATCATGAACAAAACCATTCCCGTTCGCAGCGAAGCGAATCCGCAATACACCTGGGCGCTGGAGGATGTTTTCCCGTCTGACGAAGCATGGCAGGAAGCCTATGAACAGGCACAGTCCTTCCCTCAGCAGATTTCCGCCTTTCGTGGGAAGCTCGGTTGCTCTGCCCGTAATTTATATGATTATATTAAGCTCGGTGAACGCATCTCGGTCGCCTTTGACAGCCTGTTTGGCTATGCGCAGCGGCGTAGTGATGAGGACACCGCCGTTTCCAAATATCAGGGCATGACCTCGCAGATGATTTCGCTGATGGTTGCGGTGGATTCCGCCGGTTCGTTTGAAACACCAGAGCTGTTGGCAATTCCGGACGAAACGCTGGAGCAATTTTATCAGGACATTCCGGAGCTGGAGCAGTGTCGGACACACCTGTCCAACATCCGCCGCAAGCGGGCGCATATTCTATCCGATGCCGAGGAAAAGCTGCTCGCTTCCGCCGGAGAGATGGCACAGGCACCAGAGACGATTTATTCCATGTTTGCGGATGCCGATTTGAAATTTCCGCCCGCAACCGACTGCGACGGAAATACTCATGAGGTCACACACGGCAGTTATATCCCGTTGATGCACAGCACCGATCGTGCTCTGCGCCGCTCAGCATTTCAGTCGCTGTACAGTATGTATGGACAGTATCGCAACACCGCCGCCGCCATGCTGACGGCACAGGTCAAGCAGCTGCAATTTCATGCCACAGCACGTCGATATTCTTCTACGCTTCATGCTGCGCTGGATAGCACCAATGTTCCGACGGAGGTATACACGAATCTGATTCAAGCGGTGCACGACAATATGCAGCCAATGTACCGCTATGTCGCTTTGCGCAAAAAGCTGCTGGGTGTGAATGAGTTGCACATGTATGACCTGTATACCCCGATTGTCGCAGATGCCGACGCCAAGATTCCATTTGAGGAAGCAAAGGAAACCGTGCTCAAGGCGCTTGCACCGATGGGTGAGGACTATTTGGCAATACTTCGCGAGGGCTTTGACAACCGCTGGATTGACGTATATGAAAATGTTGGCAAGCGCTCCGGCGCATACTCCGCCGGTCTGCGTGTGCATCCGTATGTCCTGCTCAATTACGCCGACACATTGGACAGTATGTTCACGCTGGCACATGAAATGGGTCATGCGATTCACTCGTATCTGTCCAACAAGAACCAGCCGGTTCTGTACGCCAACTATGTGATTTTTGTTGCGGAAGTTGCTTCCACCTGTAACGAAGCACTGCTGATGCAGTATTTGCTCAACAACACAACGGATCCACGCCGCCGTGCCTATCTCATCAATTATTTTTTGGAGCAGTTCCGGACAACGCTGTATCGCCAGACCATGTTTGCGGAATTTGAGCTGGAAATCAACCGCCGCAATGAACGCGGCGAAAGCCTGACCGCCGACAGCTACAACCAGCTGTATCACGAGTTGAATCAGTTGTATTTCGGCGACGGCATTGTCATTGATCCGGAGATTGATTTGGAATGGGCACGCATTCCGCATTTCTATTATGATTATTATGTCTATCAGTATGCCACTGGCTACGCCGCCGCAATCGCCCTCTCCCGACGTATCCTGCGCGAGGGCGAACCGGCAGTCAAGAATTATCTGAACTTCCTGTCCGGCGGCTGCTCCAAGCCGCCAATCGAGCTGCTGCGCGGCGCAGGTGTGGATATGGCAACCACCCAGCCGATTACCGAAGCGCTCCAGTTGTTTGATGAGCTGATTACGGAAATGGATGAGCTGTTGAGTAAATAATATTGGATTGAAAAAAGAAGTCGCGAAATGCGGCTTCTTTTTTCAGATAATACAATCGTAAAGAATTTCTTACTTGATAACTTGAGAACCTGAAAGACCTTTGATATAATATATCGTAATTTAAGTCATAAAAGGAGGTGTTTGTGTGGCAAAAAATAAACTCGTTGCCCCTGTCGTTAAGTGGGTTGGCGGAAAACGTCAGTTATTAAACGAAATTACGCCCCTACTGCCAAAGCGGATCACTTCTTATTGTGAGCCTTTTTTTGGTGGTGGCGCAGTCCTATTCTCCATTCAACCGCCGAATGCCATCATAAATGACTTGAATGGAGATTTGATGACAGTCTACGAAACGATTCATGATGATGTTCAATCCCTTATTGACGATCTCAAAAAACACGAAAATACTTCAGAATATTTTTATGCAATGCGAGATCAAGATAGAAACAAAGAAACCTATCAAGCCATGTCAAAGGTTGAACGCGCATCTCGATTGATTTATTTAAATAAAACTTGCTACAATGGTTTGTTTCGAGTTAATTCATCCGGAGAATTTAATTCCCCATTTGGGCACTATAAAAATCCGAATATCGTGAATGAACCGGTTTTACGAGCAGTAAATAAATATTTTTCATCCAATAACATCACATTTTGCAACGAAGATTTTGCTGTGACACTAAGTAGAATTCCCAAGGGTGGATTTGTATATCTTGATCCACCGTATGATCCTGTTTCTGACACAGCAAACTTCACAGGCTACAACAAAGGTGGATTTGATAGGAACGAACAGATCCGACTAAAGCAATGTTGCGATGAATTAACGCAGCGCGGCATAAAATTTATGCTATCCAATTCTGCTACAGCATTTATCCAAGAACTCTATAAGGATTATAATGTATCTATCGTACAGGCAAAGCGAGCAATCAATTCAAATGCGCGTAAACGCGGAGCAATTGAGGAGGTATTAATTAGGAATTATGGGACTAAATGATACCGCATGGAAAACCCTGTTTGAAAAATACCATATTCTTGGTGAAATTGAGCAAAATGGACAGTTTATCATATCCGCAAATCAGATAAAAGAATTTAGAGAACCTCGGTTAATGACGAAGTTCGACCACAGAGTAAATCTTCCAGCTATCTTTTCCACTAACAACTTATCAATTTTGCCTATAACTCGCGGAGAGTACGTTATTTCATCTTTTTCAGCGTATAAGGAATTTGACGAGCCGTCCCAAGATATTCAGCGGATTTCGATTCCTGCACATATCCAAAGCTTACTGCCGCAGTTTTTGGTTAGCGAATCAATCGCATTAAATTGTGCGAATGCTTGTGGAATTCTTAACGATTTTTTAGAAGATGATGAACTTGTTCCAACTGTTAGTGGTCGCATGAGTTCTGGCAGTTTCGAGTTTAACATTAACACTGCTTCGGGTTTGCAAAATATTACTGTAAACAATTCTCAAATAGAAATTGATGCAGCATATGAAGGCATTCATTATCTCTCTTTATTTGAAGCAAAAAGAGATTTATCTGACGATTTTCTCATTCGACAACTTTATTACCCTTTTCGTGTTTGGAGCACACGAGTGACGAAAACCGTAAAAACGGTTTTCTTGATTTTTTCAAATGGTATGTTTAATCTCTATGAATATCAGTTTGAAAATCCTAATGATTATAATTCTCTCAGATTAGTCAAACAGAAAAACTATATGATTGCAACCGAAATTTATCTGACTGATATTGAAAGCCTTTTGACCATGATTCCTGTAGTTCAAGAGCCTGATATATCATTTCCACAAGCAGATTGTATGTCTCGGATAGTTAATCTTATCGAATTATTGCATGAGAAGCCAATGTCAAAGTCAGATATCACATCCCAGTATGCCTTTAACGGACGCCAAACGAATTATTATACAGACGCGGGACGGTATTTGGGGCTCATTGATAAAACTCGCGATGAAGATGGCACTATTCTATTCCAACTTTCCACCTGCGGACACCATATAATGAGCCTAGCGTACAAGGAACGTCAGCTTGCACTCGCAACTCAAATACTAATGCACAAGGTATTCAACGAAACATTAAAAATCCACCTACGCTGTGGAGGAATGCCCGATAAACAAACTATAATTCAAATAATGAAACAGTCAAATTTGTATCATATTGAAGCGGATAGCACATATGAACGGCGTTCATTCACAGTTATTAGTTGGGTAAATTGGATTCTTGGAATTATAGAAGAATAATCTTCTGTCTTTTTAGAAAAGAGGACAGTAGTTCTGAAAAATAACAAACGTTCCATTATTCAGTCTCACGGCTATAATGGCAGTGAACCAACTCGGATTTGTCCTCGTTGTGGAAAAAAACTTTGAGTAACTTTGGCTTTAGAAAAATGGGAAAATAAGAAATCAGTCTTGGTGCAAGGATTGCCGCTCATTAATGTGAACCTTATGCTGTGATTTTGAGTACTTCCCTTTATTTATTGCTCCCATATCACCTGAAAATCCGGATGACCCGTATCATCCGGATACTTTCGCCAGACGAACGGGGCTGTTGCAATTGTTTTGCAACAGCCCCGTAATATACCGTTTTTCTTACAGCAAAGAGGAGTACAGCTCCTCGTATTTTTTTGCCGAGGATTTCCACGAGAAGTCCTGTTCCATGCCGCGGCGAACCATCGCGCGCCATGCAGCCGGTTCTTCATAAAAAATCTTGGATGCATAAAAGATTGTGCTGAGCATTTCGTCGGCGTTGTAGTTGGCAAAGGAGAAGCCGGTGCCGGTCTGCTCAAAGCAGTTATATGGTTCGACAGTGTCGCGCAGTCCGCCGGTTTCACGTACAATCGGCACAGTGCCGTAGCGCAGAGAAATCAACTGGGTCAGACCACACGGCTCAAACCGAGAGGGCATAAGCATGGCATCTGCGCCGGCATAGACATGATGCGCCCGCTTTTCGTCAAACAGAATGTTGGCGGAAACCTGTCCCTTGCGCGTCCACTCATAGTGGCGGAACAGGTTTTCATAGCGCGGGTCACCGGTACCGATGATAACCAGCTGCATACGAGATTCCAGCATACGGTGCAGAACCCATTCCACCAAATCAAGACCCTTTTGGTCGGTCAGGCGGGTAATCATTGCCAGCATCATAATATCCGGATCCTCCGGCATACCCAGTTCACGCTGAAGAGCCAGCTTGTTTGCCGTCTTGCCCTTTTGGAAGGTACGGCTGGTGTAGGTCTTTTCCAGCAGGGAATCCTTTGCCGGATCGTACAGGTCATAATCAATGCCGTTGAGAATACCCCACAGCGAATCTGCACGGGCGTTAAGCAGTCCGTCCAAACCCTCGCCGTAATACGGCATACGAATTTCTCCGGCATAGGTGTTGCTGACTGTGGTAATGCGGTCGGCATAGACCAGACCGCCCTTGAGCATATTGGCATCTTTATTGAACTCCAGCCGATCCGGTGTAAAGATGTAATCTGGTAAACCGGTGAAGCGCTGAAGCGTGGGAATATCCCAAACGCCTTGGAACTTCAGATTGTGAATGGTCATGATGGTTCGGATACCATTATAGAACGGATTGTCACGGAACATTTCATGCAGAAATACCGGAATCAGACCAGTCTGCCAGTCGTGACAGTGGATAATATCCGGATGGAAACCGATGACTGGCAGAATGGAAAGCACTGCCTTGGAAAAGAAGCAGAACTTTTGAATATCCCACAGGGTATCTCCATACGGTCGGTTGCCGTGGAAGAAATGCTCGTTATCAATAAAGTAATACTGGACACCGTCCAACTGATAGGTCATGATGCCAACGTAAAAATTGCCCAATCCGCCGAGATCCATATAAAAATTTCCAAGATAGGAAAAATGACTGCGGTATTTCTGCGGAATACAGGTGTAATCCGGAATGACTACGCGAACGTCATATTCCTCTGAGTTAATGGACTTAGGAAGTGCACCAACCACGTCGGCAAGACCGCCCGTCTTGATAAATGGAACACATTCGGATGCAGCAAATAAAATATTTTTCATAGCGCTTTCCTCTTCCTTTTAGGCTCACGCACGGATACCGTTGAACGCCGTTTCTCCTCGTGTTCCACAGTCCGCGCCTGCAAATATACACACTCTCAATAGCTCCATTATAGCGGACTTGCGCGTATAAGTCAATGTATCCGCAAATGGTTTGTGTACATTCCGTACAGTCAGGATTGTTAAAATTCGGCGTTTTTCGTCAATTTTGTCATGGAAGCAAAAGAAAACACCGATTTCTCCGGCAGAGTATGCTGAGAGAAATGGGTGTCTCTTCTTCTTCACGTTCACGACGTTCACGCGAACGGTCTATATCAGTCCGGAGGTTGCAACGGAATATGCGGCAAGGGCAACCATTGCCGCCAGAACAATACAGAGAAGAATCAGCCGAAGCGGATGCCCGGTTTCCTCCTCGACCCAGCCGATCGTTTCCGGATCAAAGCCTGCCCAGTCGTTTTCCTCATCCTGCGCTGCTTCTTGTGTCCACTGCTGCGAATCCTGCGGTGCATAGCGCGCGCGGGAATAGGCTTCCGGAATACGGATGTCCGGAATTGCCGCCTCGCCCTGCTCCGGCATGGATGCCAGTGCTTCCGCCACATTAAACCGCATCGTGCCTTGCGCCGAGACAGAATGACGTGTGGGCTTCTCCGACACAGTGGCGCTGACTGCGGGCTTGGTATGTGCCGCACCGGCGGTATCCGG
>CAVBHI010000019.1:0-8430 GCA_963595115.1 bacterium | reverse complement strand
CAAAGCCGGGACTGAGTCACCGGCTGCGGCGCGTGGTGACGGTAGCGCAGCAGGTAGTGACCGAAAAGAAGGGGGAGGGCGTATGAGTTTTTGTCATTTGCATGTGCATACGGAATTCAGCCTTCTGGACGGCGCGAACCGTATTTCCAGCATGATGGATCACGTCAAGGCAATCGGACAGGATACGATTGCGATTACCGACCACGGCGTTATGTACGGCGTGGTGGATTTTTACCGTGCGGCAAAGGCGGCAGGCATCAAGCCGATTATCGGCTGTGAGGTGTACGTCGCGCCGCGGTCGCGATTTGACAAGATCCATGGCGAGGACAACAATCCGTATCACTTGATTTTACTGTGCAAAAATCAGGAGGGATACCGAAACCTGATTCATATGGTTAGCCTATCGTTTGCCGAGGGCTTTTACAACCGCCCGCGTGTGGACAAAAACCTGCTGCGGGAATATTCCGGCGGGTTAATCGCGCTGTCGGCGTGTATTGCCGGTGAGATTCCGCGTCAGCTGCTGGCGCAGAACTATGAGGGCGCGAAACGGAGCGCGGAGGAATACCGTGAGATTTTCGGGGCGGAGAATTTTTATTTGGAGATTCAGGATCATGGTCTGCGGGAGCAGCGTGACATTAACCCGAGGATTTTTCAGCTTTCCAGGGAGCTGGATATTCCGGTCGTGCTGACCAACGACGCTCATTATACGACCAGAGAGGATGCCTATTTGCAGGACGTGCTGATGTGCATCCAGATGGGGAAAACGATGGACGATCCCGATCGTATGCGCTTTGAAACACAGGAATTCTATCTCAAGAGCGAGGAAGAAATGGCATCGCTGTTTCCGGAGCATCCAGAAATACTGGACAATACGATGAAAATCGCGGCGCGGTGTCAGGTGGACTTTGCGTTCGGACATTATCACCTGCCGGTGTACGATGTGCCGGAAGGCTACACGGCGCAGGAATATCTGCATAAGCTCTGCATTGAGGGTCTGGAGCGGTTGTATGGAGCGGATGCAGAGGACAAGCGCGAACGGCTGGAATATGAGCTGAATATGATTGCGCAAATGGGCTTTGTGGATTACTTCCTGATTGTGTGGGATTTTATCCACTACGCCAAGACCAACGGCATTCCGGTTGGACCGGGACGAGGGTCGGCGGCAGGCAGTATTGTCGCGTACTGCTTGGGAATTACGACGATTGACCCGCTGAAATATTCGCTGTATTTCGAGCGATTTTTGAATCCGGAGCGTGTCAGTATGCCGGATATTGACGTGGACTTCTGCTATGTACGCCGACCGGAGGTCATTGACTATGTAACACGGAAATACGGCGCCGATCATGTGGCGCAGATAGTCACGTTTGGCACGATGGCGGCGCGAAACGCGATTCGCGACGTGGGACGTGCGCTGAACATTCCGTATGGGGATGTGGATGTGATTGCCAAGCTGATTCCGCAGGAGTTGCATATCACGATCGACAAGGCGCTGGCATCCTCCGAGCAGCTGCGGCAGCGATATGAGCAGGACGAGGTGGCGCACACGCTGATTGACACCGCACGGGCGGTCGAGGGTATGCCGCGACACGCGTCTACCCACGCGGCGGGCGTGGTTATCACCAATGAACCGGTTGACCATTATGTTCCGTTGGCGGCAAACGACGGAAATATGGTCACGCAGTTTGTCATGACGACGCTGGAAGAGCTGGGACTGCTGAAAATGGACTTCTTGGGTCTGCGCAACCTGACGGTGTTGCATGATGCGGAGTGTATGGTGCAGCGGGTGAATCCGGAATTTAAGCTGGATGAGATTTCGTTGGAGGATGATGCGACGTATCAAATGCTGTCGCAGGGTAAGACGAGCGGCGTATTCCAGCTGGAAAGCGCGGGCATTACGAGCGTGGTCACGGGACTCAAGCCGCATTCGATTGAAGACATTACGGCGGTTGTCGCGCTGTATCGTCCGGGACCGATGCAGTCGATTCCGCGGTATATTGCGTGCAAGCACGACCCATCCCAAGTGAAGTATAAGCATCCGCTTCTCAAGGATATTTTGGATGTCACCTATGGCTGCATGGTCTATCAGGAACAGGTCATGGAGGTGTTCCGCGTTTTGGCGGGATATTCTCTGGGAAAGGCAGATATGGTGCGCCGCGCGATGTCCAAAAAGAAGATGAAGGAGCTGGCAAAGGAGCGCACAAACTTTATCTACGGCAATGAGGAGCTGGGCATTGACGGCGCGATTCAGCGCGGTGTGGATGAGCAAACGGCAGAAGAAATCTTTGATGAGATTATGGATTTCGCCAACTACGCGTTTAATAAGGCGCACGCGGTGTCGTATGCGGTGGTCTCGTTCCAGACGGCGTATATGAAATGCCATTATCCGAGCGAATACATGGCGGCGCTGCTGACCAGCATTTTGGATTCGGCAGGCAAGGTGTCCGAATACAGCATGGAATGCCGCAGCATGGGCATTGCGGTACTGCCGCCCGATGTCAATGAATCGTGCGAGGGCTTTACCAGCAATCCGGCGGATGGGAGCATTCGATTTGGACTGGCTGCGATTCGGAACGTTGGACGGGCATTCCTGAAATCGCTGGAGTCGGAGCGGCGCGAAAACGGCGCGTTTGTCTCGTTTGAGGATTTCTGTGAGCGCATGTACGGTTATGATATGAACAAGCGTGCGCTGGAAGGTTTGATTAAGGCGGGCGCGTTTGATTCCATGGGCTATCAGCGCAATCAGCTGCTGGCGGTATATGATACGGTGCTGAGCTCCGTTGCCAACACGCGGCGGCACAATCTGGAGGGGCAGATGGATTTGTTCGGCATGTCGGAGGAAGAGACGCCGCAGGAGCGCATTGCACTGCCAAAGCTGCCGCCGCTGAGTCGGCGGGATATTCTCTCGATGGAGAAGGAAACGACGGGACTGTATCTGTCGGGACACCCGATGGATGATTATAAGGATCTGATTGCCAAGGCGGACTGCGCACAGATTCGGCGGATTGAAGAGGATTTGTCGCCGGAGGCGGAGCAACCGCTCTATCAGGACGGCATGACGGTTCTGCTGTGCGGTGTGATTACGGCGGTGCGCCTCAAGACAACGCGCAATAACTCGATGATGGCATATGTCACGGCAGAGGATTTGAGCGGCTCGGCAGAGCTGATTGTGTTCTCTTCGGCGATGCAGCAGGCGGGAGACTGTCTGAAGGAGGATCGCGCCGTGCTGATTGTCGGACGCATTGACGCGCGGGAGGACGAAGCGCCGAAAATTATTGTTTCCGCCATGTTCCCGCTGGAGGAAGCGTACCTGGAACGGGCAAAAGCGGAGCTGGACAGCGGAAAGAATCGAGGTGCACGACGGCGGGAGACACCGCCGCGCGAGGTGCAGGTGTCCGGTGCGCCGCCGCAGGAGGGGCAGCCGTGCCGCCATCGGCTTTACCTGCGGGTAGAGGGATTGGAGGATTCGCGGTTGGAGTCAGTGAAGGAGCTGCTGGGCAAAAACCGAGGTGATTTACCGGTAATTTTATGCGATGCAGCATCGCATAAGCGGTGGATGGCGTCGCGCAGCCTGTGGACCTACAATAATTTGCAGTTATTTGACAAAATCAAGTTTATTCTGGGCGCAGAGAATGTTATAATAAAATAAGGACAAGGCAGCTGGACTCTGCCTTGAGGAAAAAAGACACATTTCTTTGGAAACACGTAATCTGCTGTGAACGGATTGGAAGGGGTTTGACAATGGAAAACACAGAGAAAGAGATTCGTCGCATTGGTATTCTGACGAGCGGCGGCGACGCGCCGGGAATGAATGCGGTTATCCGCAGCGTAGTGCGTACATCGGCGGCGTATGGCATTGCCTGTCTTGGCATTCGGCGCGGCTACAGCGGTCTGGTCAATGGTGACGTTGTTGATCTGAACGCGCGAAGCGTAGATGGCATCATTGCCCGCGGAGGCACGATGCTGTACACGGCGCGGTGCATGGAAATGCTGACGGAGGATGGCTTGCAGAAGGCAGCCAACAATGCGCATTATATGGGCTTGGATGGTCTGGTTGTGTGCGGCGGCGATGGCAGCTTCCGCGGTGCGCAGGCGCTGTCCCGACTGGGCGTTCCGGCGATTGGCATTCCGGGCACGATTGATAACGATATTGTCTGCTCGGATTATACGATTGGCTTCGATACGGCGTGCAATACGGCAATTGAATCCATTGACCGTCTGCGCGATACGATGCAGTCTCACGAACGCTGCTCGGTTGTTGAGGTTATGGGACGCCGTGCTGGTCATCTGGCGTTAGAGGTCGGCATTGCCTGTGGCGCAACGGCGATTTTGCTGCCGGAGCGCGAGCTGGATTTTGATACGATGGTGGTTGAGAAGATGCGCGCCAACCGCATTCGCGGCAGAAACCATCATATTGTCATTGTCGCCGAGGGCGTCGGTCATGCGCAGGATGTGGCAGATCGCATTCATATGGCAACGGGAATTGATGCGCGTGTTACCGTTCTGGGACATGTACAGCGCGGCGGTTCTCCGACGGTTCGTGACCGCGTCATGGCAACTCGTATGGGTTATCGTGCGGTTAAGATCCTGATGGAGGGCGCGACAAACCGCGTGATTTGTTCGCACAACAACGATATTGTGGATTATGATATTGAGGAAGGTTTGGCGATGAGCAAGGATCTGAATCAGGCGCTGTACGATGTGGCGCTGACCATTTCGATCTAAGCGAAACGAACGATTGATTGCAGAAAAAAAGACGGTATTCTTGTGAATGCCGTCTTTTTCTACGGAAGGGAGAAGCTATGAGGTCATCGGTGTTGATTACCGGAGCATCGCGCGGAATCGGTCGCGCATGTGCGCTGCGGTTTGCCAAGGAGGGGTATGCGGTGACGGCGGGATATTCCCACGCAGAGGAACAAGCGTGGACACTGGCACAGGAAATTGCGGATCGTGGCGGCGAATGCCTGCCGGTACAGGCGGATATGACAGATCGTGCGGCGATTCACCGAATGGTTCGGCTGTCGGAGTCCCATTTTGGCGCACCCAATGTGGTGGTCTGCAATGCGGGTATTGCACAGCAGAAGCTGTTTACGGATATTACCGAAGGCGATTGGGATGCGATGTTTTCGGTCAACGTCGGCGGGATGTATCGCGTGATTCAAGAGGCTCTGCCGTCGATGATTTCGCGTGGTTCGGGATCGATTGTTACGGTTTCTTCGATGTGGGGACAGGTTGGCGCGTCATGTGAGGTGCATTATTCTGCGTCAAAGGCGGCGGTGCTTGGCTTGACTAAGGCGCTGGCGAAGGAATTGGGGCTGTCCGGTATTCGAGTGAACTGTGTCTGCCCCGGCGTAGTGGACACGGAGATGAATGCAATGCACGGAAAAGAGGTGCTGGGCGAGCTGGCAGAGGAGACACCGCTGGGGCGCATCGGAAAGCCGGAAGAGATTGCGGATACGATTCTGTTTTTGGCTTCGGAACAGGCACGGTTTGTCACGGGACAGGTTTTGGATGTCAGCGGCGGTCTTGTTATCACCTGACTGTGAGGAGCAGGAAACGACAGAAAAGCAAAAAAATTGCAAAGTTCATATAAAAAATAATATATAAAACAAGAAAAATATAATAATAACTATATACATGAAAACAATGATGTGATATACTATCAAAAAATGATAGAATATAATTGCTGAAAGCAAAATATAGACAAGGAGACATTTAAAATGAGCCACGAAACAGAAGTATGTACTGTACCTGCCGCGGACATTAAGCGTGTCAAAGGTATGGGCTTTTTGCAGCATCGAGGAACGAATAAGTTCAATGCGCGTGTTGTTACGGTAAACGGACGTGTTTCTGCACAGCAGATGAAGGTGATACAAGAGGCGGCGGAAAAGTTCGGCGATGGATACATGATGTTCACGACCCGTCTGTCGATCGAGGTATCCGGTATTGATTATGAGAACATCGAAGCATTTCAGGAATATGTTGCACAGGCAGGCTTGCAGACCGGCGGCACGGGCAATAAGTTGCGTCCGGTGGTTTCGTGCAAGGGTACAACCTGTCAATATGGTTTGTATGATCCATATGCACTGAGCGAGGAAATTCACAAGCGCTTTTATTTGGGCTATCGAAATGTCACGCTGCCGCATAAGTTTAAGATTGCGACGGGCGGATGTCCGAATAACTGCGTGAAGCCGAATCTGAACGATCTTGGTATTGTTGGTGCAAAGATTCCGCAGTTCCAGAAAGACAAGTGCCGAGGCTGCGCAAAGTGCCGGATTGAGAGCACCTGTCCGGTACATGCGGCAAAGGTTGTAGATGGCAAGCTGACCATGGATCCAAAGGTATGCCTGACTTGTGGCAGATGTGTCGGAAAGTGCCCGTTCCACTGCAATGATGAGGGAATTTCCGGCTGGCATGTTTACATTGGCGGACGCTGGGGAAAGCGCGTTTCGCATGGACGTCCGTTGTCCAAGGTGATTACGGACAAGGAAGAGCTGATGAATGTCGTGGAAAAGGTTATCCTGCTGTTCCGCTCGGAGGGAGTTCCGGGAGAGCGTTTTGCTGATACGATTGAGCGCATCGGGTTTGAAAAGGCGGAGCGGATGATTTTTAGTAATGAACTGCTGGAGCGAAAAGAAGAGATTCTTGCAGATAAGTAAATGCGAATCCTGCCGATTTGCGAAAAAATGAAAGGCGTCTTCGGAATACGGAGACGCCCTTTCTCATATAAAAAAACAACGACTCCTGTTGGAAAACGGGAGTCGCTGCGGTCAATGCAGTGTTTGAATGTCGTATGGAGTGGATTGGTAGACGTAGTAATTCAACCAATTGGTAAATAGGAGAGTGGAGTGGGATTTCCAGTTGAGTCGAGGCTCATTGTGTGGGTTGTCCCCTTCAAAATAATTTTCCGGAATATCCGGATTCAGACCGCGGCGAACATCGCGGAAATACTCTTTTGCCAAGGTGTCCTTGTCGTATTCGCTGTGACCGGTGACAAACAATTGACGACCGTTCTTTGCGGTAATCAGATAGGGACCGGCTTCGTAGGACTCTGCCAGCAGGGTCAGCTCCGGATGGTGGAGAATGTCCTCGGAACGAATGCCGGTGTAGCGGGAATGCGGCGCTCGAAAAACGTCATCAAAGCCGCGCAGCAGGCATTCATTCATGTGGTTTTGCATAATATGGTGCTTGAAAATGCCGGTAATCTTCTTGTCCAGCATATATTTCGGGATGCCGTAGTGATAATACAGACCGGCTTGTGCGCCCCAGCAAATATGGAGGGTGGAATGAACGTGAGTTTTGGTCCATTCCATGATTTCAACCATTTCCTGCCAATAATCGACCTCCTGAAAGTCGAGCTTTTCGATGGGAGCGCCGGTGATGATAAATCCGTCGTAGTAGTTTTCTTTGACTTGATCAAAAGTTTGATAAAATTTGAGTAGATGATCCTCTGGGGTGTTTTTGGCAACGTGAGACGCCGTGATAATTAGATCCACCTCGATTTGAAGCGGTGTGTTAGAGAGGCAGCGTAACAGCTGTGTCTCTGTTACAATCTTCGTTGGCATAAGATTGAGGATACCGATTTTCAGGGGACGAATATCCTGCGTCGATGCGCGATCCTGTGTCATAACGAAAATATTCTCGCTCTCCAGAATGGCAAAGGCGGGAAGACTGTTTTCGATTTTGATTGGCATGATAAAACCCTTCTTATGATTTATAGTCTAACAAACGAAGCATGGCGTTGGCAACAATGTCTTGATCACGAAGATGATCAGGGCAACCGGACACACATACAGAACCGATAACACCGGTGTCGCGGAGTGTGATGGGCATTCCGCCGCCGCCCGGAGCGTAATCTTGGGGACTCATTAAATTATCCTCCAATGTTTCTCCGCGCAACTCCAGCAGCTTACCAAAACGCAGAGAGGACATTTGCTGCGATTCAATGACGCGACGCTTGCGCATGAGCCAATGATGACTCTCTGCGGGGCAGCCGTCCTGAAAATAGCGAAAAACGACAAGACCATTGATTACGATTTCAAAAGCAACTGGATAACCGATTTTTTTCGCCTCTTCATCTAATAAAGCGCCTAGCGTTGCGGCATTCGCACGAGAAAAGGAAGTAAAGACAAGTGTTTTTTCCAATGTGGTTAATGCTTCATATGTGTAATGCAACATGTGGTATACAATCCTCCGCAAGAACTAGAGTAATACAATAATGAAATATTATAGCATAGAAGCAGAAAAAGGTCAAAAAGAAATTAAAAAATGCAGAAAAAGGCGTTGACATTGCCCTGCGAAAATGGTATCATAGATGCACTCACTCAGAGAAAACACGGGAAATCGCAACAAAGTGAATAACACATCGGAAAAAGATGAAAAAAGTTGTTGACAAAAGCGGCTGAATGTGATATTCTAAATGAGTTGCTGATG
>CAVBHI010000018.1:0-5068 GCA_963595115.1 bacterium | reverse complement strand
GGGACCTGTCAGCTATCAAGACGGCGCGTGGTATTATTTTTATGACTCGACCGACGGCATGGGCGCCGTCACCGGTGGAAGCACGGAAAACCCGGAGTATCAGGTGATGCAGCGAAATGGCGATGCCAGCACTCCGTTGATTTCATTCCATACGTCATCGGACGGCGGCTGTACGGTATACAATCCGTCTGCGGGAGCAATGGAAGCCAATGACGAGCTGACGCAGCAGTACGAAGCGCATGTAGCGTATCAGAAACGGTATCCGGCGGTGACGACCTGTGTTGGCGTTTATCAGAGCAAGGTATATTTCAATCTGGCGAATGCCATCTATTCCTATGATGTCAAGACCGGCGCGGTACAGAAGGTCAAGGAGTACAATCAGGTCTATGCCAAGCGTGACTGGAGCGAGACGTTTGGCGGGCGGGCGTTCACGGTGACGCAGAATGCAGACAAGGCGGATTTGTCGGTGGAAAACCATCCGCTGTCGGGATTGATGATTCGGGACGACGGCACGATGGTCGTGTCTGTGGCAACGAATTATGCGTTGATTTCCTCGCCGGGGCGTCGCAATATGAGTGATGTGCAGTCGGACGGACAGTACGGCTATGAATTTGAGGAGACTAATTACAATCCTTCGCTGAAAAACTGGGGCATCTGGGTTGTAGCTAACGGAAAGAATGACAACAACGAATTCATGTGGTCGGCAAACTTTGTTGAGACGATTTCCATGAAGGATCTGACCGGAACGCATCACTATGAGACGGTACATGTGTCGGCGACCTGTGGTGCGAATGCATTCACCGAACGTCGCTGCACGACCTGTGGGGCGATTGACCCGAACAGCCGCGAGGAGGAGTCGGGAACTGCGCTCGACCACCACTATATTGCGTTTGAGGAAACCTATTATACGAAAAGCGGTTCGAGTTGGAATGGTGGAACGTCGTATGTGTGCACGATCTGTCAGGATTCGCAGACGGAAATGCCCGAAGGGCAGAGCGGCAAGCACACGTATGGGAAGGAAACGTTTGATTGGAACGACGACCACACGGCGTGTACCATGAAGCGCAGCTGTACGGTTTGCGGCGGTCGCGCGTTGGACTGCGTGCTTGCCGATGCGAACGTGACCGAAACGACAACGTGCACGGTTTCGGAGAAAGTCAGCGGACGCTGCGATGAGGGGCTGCTTCACACCTATACGGCGACGGCAGAAACCGGCGAAACGGACGTTCAGACGGTGCGGGGAAAGCCGGAGGAGCATGATACGGCTGTTGCAGCGGAGAAGACTGACCCGACCTGTACTGACACTGGCTGGACGGAGAAGCTTGTCTGCAAACGCTGCGGCGCAGTGGTTCAGGAGCGGGAGGAAATTCCGGCGCTGGGACATGCGTATGCGGAGAGCGTGACACAGACGGCGACACCGGACAGCGACGGCGTATTGAAAAAAACATGCACGCGCTGCGGAGATATCAAGACGGAGAGCATTGCACGCCCGAAGTCGGCGGTGACAAAGCGAACGGTCTATGTATACAGCGGAAAAAACAAATCGCCGACGGTGACGGTGAAGGACAGCAATGGAGCGGTCATTCCGGACACGGAGTACACCCTGTCGTACACGAACGGACGACGTTATGTCGGCAAGCATACGGTTGTGATTGCCTTTAACGGAACGCGGTATTCCGGCAAGATGAAAGTGGAATACACGATTCAACCGGCGGCGGTTCGGAGCTGGACCGTGCGCGGCAAGAGCAAGGCACTGGCGGCTTCGTGGAAGGCGAACGCGGCGCAGACAAACGGTTATCAGATTCAGTATGCACGGAGCAGTGCGTTTCCGGCGGGAAGCCGAAAGAACGCATGGATCAGCAGCCGGAAAACGACGAGCAAACGCGTGACGGCTGGAGTGCGTTCCGGCAAAGCTTACTACGTGCGCATCCGTGCCTACAAGACGGTAGACGGGAAGAAGGTATATTCCAACTGGAGCAAAACCAAGCGCGTTACCAGCAAATAAAACAAAAAAACCGCGAAGTAATCGTATCCGAGGAGAAGAAAATATCTCCTCGGATATTTTTTCAATTTTTTTTCGCAGAGGAAAAAAGAAATTATTTTTGGAATTTTATGCGGGGGGGGTAGACTACACACAAAAATGTAACCAAAACAGGGGGAAGGGCAAGAGTGAAGTGCAGAGAGCTGCATACATGAGGGACGAAAGTGGAACGCTGAGGGAACGAACGAGAGGTATAATGAAGGTGAAAAGCATTGATGGCATAGTTTGCACGAAAAAAGTCACATTAGCGTGACACGCGGACGGGGAAAATGTTACCTGTATGCAACAGCAAACGCTATCTTGACATTGTGAACTGGGGGGATAAAAATGAGTACTACTATTCGTAAACCATCCGTAGAAAAGCCGTGGCTGAAGTTATTTCCAGAGCCGATGCGCAACATTCGCATTCCGGAGATGACGGTGGCGGAGTTCCTGAAGGGACAGATCGGAGAAGATACGGATCGCATTGCGCTGGACTACTACGGACGCCAGATGAACTGGAAGGAAGTGTGGCGGGAGGTCGATAAGACCGCACGTGCGCTGAGGGCGATCGGTGTTAAGGCGGGAACAAAGTTCGCTTCGTTCCTGCGTTCCGCGCCGGAGCACCTGTTCCTGCTTCTGGCGGCAGAGCAGGTTGGCGCTATGATGATCTGTCGTGACGACGATCCGGATATGCTGGCGGTTGCCATTCGGCAGTGTGACGCGCCATTTATTTTCACGCATGACTTCTTCTCGAAGGAAGAGGAAGACCTGTTCCTGGAAGAGACGCAGATGGAATACGCTATCCTCTGTTCTCCGACGACATATGCGGCGGAGAACGGTGTACCGGAATTCTCGCAGGTGCAGATGGATGAGTGCTATGTCTGTGAGCAGGCAAGCAATCCGCGCAACCTGAGCTGGGAGGAGTTCCTGAAGAAGGGCGAGTCCTATGACGGCGCGGTGGAAGCAAAGCGCGATCTGAACCGTCCGCTGTATGCCGCGTACACCAGCGGCTCGACAGGCACATCCAAGCTGGTTATCCATTCGTCGGCAAATATCGTCGGCGTTGCCTATCAGACCGCAATGGCGACACCGCCGAAGAGTGAGCAGGACAGCTGGCTGCTGGCGTTGTTGCCGCCGGCGCTGATTGCGGCGACGATCTCCATGACGATTCTTCCGCTGTCCGCCGGTATGCGTCTGATTCTTGACCCATATTGCGACATTACGGATATGGATCAGGCGCTGATGTACTATCAGCCGAACTATCAGGCGTTTATCCCGATGATTCTGGATATTCTGGTCAACAGCGACCGCATTCCGGAGGATTATGACTTGAGCTTTGTTCGCTTGGTCAGCGCAGGCTGTGAGCCGATCAACCGCCGCAAGGTGGCAGAGGTCGAGATGTTCTTCCACGAGCACAACGCACAGCATGTGTATGTTTCGCCGGGCTATGGCATGAGTGAGGCAGGCTCGAACATGGCGTTTCCGGTTCCGGGCATCAATGCGTCGGAGGGCTATGTCGGCGTACCGATGCCGGCAAACGTAATCTCCATCTTTGACGAGCAGTGCAACGAGCTGACCTATGGCGAGATCGGCGAAATCTGTAAGGTCGGTCCGGGCAATATGCTGGGCTATCAGACCGAAGAGCTGACACGCACGGCGATGAAGAAGCACAGCGATGGTCAAATCTGGCTGCACACCGGCGACTTCGGTTTCATGACCGAAAAGGGTCTTCTGTGTGTTCTGGGACGCGGTTTGCCGCAGTCCTGGAATAACGGCAAGGGTGGAAACTTGTTTATGATGCGTATGGAAAATCGCATTGTCGAAGTAACGGGCGTGGCAGACGGCTTCTTCTGCTTCGTGCCGGATCAGGAGCATGAGGGTTACTTCAACCCGTATCTGTATATCATTCCGGAAGCCGGCATGACGGTGGACGGTCTGGAAGAGGATATTCGTGCGGTACTGGAGGAGCATGAGCAGCCGGTGGAAATCTATGCGCTGGACAGCCGTCCGTATTTCCACTTCAAGACGAACCGCCGCGGTCTGACGGCTGATATTCTGAGCCGAATCGCACAGCGGTAACAAAAAGCAGCAGCATTCCATTTGTATAAAGAAAATCAAGCGGCGAAGCGGTTGGATGCTTCGCCGCTTGAACTTTAGAACGGTACAAGGATAATCCAAAAGAGTGCATGACAATCGTGGTATATACAGGGTATACCCTGCTATGATATAATTAACAGGAATAAAGTTTTGGTGTCTGAGAAAGGCATTTCAAAACATGAAAGGAAGGTTAGGCAATGAAACAAAGTGTGAAACGGCTTCTTGCGCTCCTGTTGGCGGGAACGATTACGACGACAGCGTTCGTTCCATCGGCTTTTGCAGTGAACGACAAGAGCACAAAGACGGACTCGTCCACTTCTGCGGGGACATCTGCAAGTGATGTCATCACGGCCAGCGAAGCGGATGCATACGCTTCGCTGGGCGGCGTGACCGAATCGGCAGAGCAGTCCACCGACGTGGGAAATGCGATTTTGACCGGACTGGTCAACGGCGAGACGGAGATCGATGTTTCGGAGTACAATGTATCGGTTAATGATGCCGATAAGGCAGCCAAGGCGGCACTGAAGGAGACCAATTCTACGGATGCGGTTGATCATTCGGTTGCTCGCGGAGACGACGGCAAGGCGAGCACGGTTACGCTGGACGTCAGCCCGCTGACCGCTTCGGTCATTGATGAGATGAACAACGGCACGATCAGCAAGGTGATTGAGAGCGATTCGAGCAGCACGGTTGCCGTTGCTTCGGAGACGGCGGATACGGGTGACAGCAAGGACACAGGCACCTCCGGCGAGACTGCAAGCAAGAGCTTTACCGAAGAGCAGAAGGCACAGCTGCTGAGCGACTGGCAGAAATATCAGGCGAGCATTACGGGCGAAAACGCGCAGTATTTTGGCGTACAGGTGCCGTATTCCACCACGCAGGATACCACGCCGAATCCGGTTGGTTCGCTGATGAGCATTGCTCGCTTCTCGTACAACGAAGAGGGAG
>CAVBHI010000017.1:0-4662 GCA_963595115.1 bacterium | reverse complement strand
AGTGCGGAGAAAGGGGGATGGTTTGGTTGACAGAGGATACCAGGCGGCGCAGGAAACGATCGCCGACGCGCGCTCAAGCGTCTCGGGCGGCGGGAACGCGGACGGAGAAGCAAACGGTGCGCAAAAAGCGCAGAAGAAAACTTGCTGACAGCGGGACAGAGCAGATCCGGAGACGGACGACAAACGGTGTGCCGATGCGAAGAACGATGCGTCGCCGACCGATCTACTGGAAGAAATTATCCGAACTCATGGAAAGACCGATTTTTCAAGCTCATGGTCTGCTGAGTGATTATAAAGGAAAATGGGATTGGTCGCTGTTCGTCATTACGATAGCATTGTTATTTTGCGGATTGGTTTCATTGATGTCAGCCAGCTATCCGGATGCGTATTACGATGCCTCAAAGGGAACGCTGTATTATTTTATGCGGCAGCTTATATATGCAGTGATAGGCATTATTATGATGCTGTGTACTTCTGCCTATGATTATCACCGTTACCATGTGGCGGGAAGAATGTTATATGTGTTTTCCGTTGTGGCATTGTTTGCGGTCTTAACCCCGTTTGGCACGACGATCAATCAATCACGTCGCTGGATAATGGGCTTCCAGCCATCCGAGCTGGCAAAGCTGGCAGTGATTTTGATGTTTGCAAGCGGTGTCAGCGCACACCCGGAGCGCATTCGCACGCTGCGCGGTTTGCTGCCATATGCAGGGGCGTATGCGATAATCGCTATATTTTTAGCAGCAGAGCCACATATGTCGGCGGCGATTATTATTCTGATTATTGCCGTTGCGATTTTGTTCGTCGGTGGTATGCGACTATGGTATTTTATTCCTGTCGGCGCGGTTGGCGGAATCATCGGCACAATTGCTTTTTTAACGATGACCCATGTGCAGACACGTGTCAGCGCGTGGCTGCATCCATTTGATTTTGCACAGACAAAGGGATTTCAGGCGGTTCAGTCGTTGATTGCCATTGGTTCCGGCGGCTTGTTTGGTCGCGGTCTGGGGCAGAGCCGACAGAAGTTTTTGTTTCTGCCGGAGCCAATGAATGACTTTATCTTCTCCGTTGTGTGTGAGGAACTGGGCTTTATTGGAGCGATTCTTATCTTGATTATGTTCCTGTACTTTATCTATCGGGGATTTCTGCTCGCTTGTCGCGCGCCGGATCGGTTTGGCTCACTGATTGCCGTTGGCATTACAACACAGCTGGGCTTTCAGATTTTGATGAATCTGTGCGTTGTTTCCGGTATTTTTCCGGTAACTGGCGTGTCGCTGCCGTTCTTCAGCTTTGGCGGCACCGCATTGGTGATGCAGCTGTTTGAAGTGGGAATTTTACTGAATATATCAAGACATATTCCGCCGTCACGCCGAGAAGAGCGGCAGTTGCGTGCAGCAGGAAAAAGGAGAGGTTTGCGATGAAATTATTGATTACAGGCGGCGGCACAGGCGGTCATGTCAATCCGGGATTGGCGATTGCACGATATGTTCAATCGCGGCGTCCGGATACGGAAATTCGCTTTGCCGGTACGAAATCTGGCATTGAGTCGCGCTTGGTGCCGCGCGAAGGCTATCCGCTTTATACGATTGATATTCGCGGACTCAAACGATCCATATCGCCGAAGGCTATCGCGTATAACATTGCTACCGTGCAAAAGACGTTGACGGCGACCGGAAAAGCAACGAAAATTCTCAAGGAATTTGCGCCGGACTGTGTGATTGGCTGCGGCGGCTATGCAAGCTATCCGATGGTACATGCAGCGCAAAAGCTGGGGATTCCAACGGTGCTGCTGGAGGTCAATGCGCTGCCGGGTGTTGTGACGAAGTCCTGTGCGAAAAAGGCAGACCGTGTGCTGATCAGCTTTGAGAACACACGCGCCCTGCTGGAGGATCGTCCGAACATCTACCTGACCGGTGCGCCGGTGCGCGGCGATATTATCTTTGCTGACCGCGCCAAGGCACGAGAGAAGATGCAGATGAAGGACGGCGAAAAGCTGGTCGTTTCGTTCTGGGGCAGTCTGGGTGCGCTGTATATGAACCGACATATGGCAGATTTCATTCGACTGGAGAGCGAACAGGACAGCTTCCGCCACATCCATGCAACCGGCGCATCGGCGTTTCAGTGGCTGCCGGAAAGTGTCCGCGCCAAGGGTGTTGATCTGTCGCAGCATCCGAACATTGAGGTGCGTGAGTACATTTACGATATGGCAGATGTCATGGCGGCGGCGGATCTCGTCATCTGTCGCGCGGGTGCGGCGACACTGGGCGAGCTTTGCGTATTGGGCAAGCCTTCGGTGATTGTTCCGTCTCCGTATGTGGCAGAAAACCATCAGGAGAAAAATGCTCGTGCGTTGGAACAGAAGGGCGCGTGTGTTGTTATTACCGAACCGGAATGTACGGCTGCGCTGCTGTATCAGACAGTTTCCGATTTGCTTCAGGACGATGCTCGTCTGGAAGCGATGGGGAAGGCAGCAGCCGGAATGGCGATTGTGGATTCAAGCGAAAAAATTTATCGTCATATTCTGGAAGCAGTCAGAAAGTAAGAGTCGGCAGCTATGAAAAAACGAGTGAAACGGCGTGTCGATCCGCGGACGGCGCGAATGCTGCGCGCACGCCGCCGCAAACGGCATCGCATGGTATTTCGTATTTTGTGTTGTCTTCTTGTTTGTGCGGCGACGGTGTTTGCCACAACGATTTTTTTTCGCGTGTCGGACATACAGGTTACAGGGGAGAAGCAATATAAGGCATCGGATCTGATTGCTGCCAGCGGTGTGGAGGAAGGAGACAATCTGTTTTTCCTTCACACAAGGAAGATTGCACAGGTGCTGAAGAATACGTATCCGTATCTGGACGAGGTATCGATCAAGCGACACCTGCCGAGCACGATGGAAATTGTCGTAACAGAGCGCAAGGTGCTGATGGCGGTAGAGGCGACAGACGGAACGTATTATATGGACAAGCAGGGCAAGGTGCTGGAAAAGGTGTCCGGTACGTCCAAAGCCAGTGTGATTACCGCTGTCGGCACTGGGGTCGAGACGTTGCAGGTTGGCGAGACGCTGGACAATCAAAAGGATGCCGATCAAAAAAACGATCAAAGCAGCACCGAAGCAGGATATGAGAAGATTTCATCTGTGCTGGAGCTGTTAAACCTTGTTGACTCCTACGAGATACTGGACGGGGTGCGCAGTGTGGATATTACAAAGTCGTTCGACGTGAAGCTGAATTATAACGACTGTTATACCATTGAGTTTGGTACGCTGGATAATCTGGAATACAAAATTCAATTCCTCAAGGCGATTCTGAAGCGCGACGATCTTCCGGAGACCGGAATTATTGATTTGAGTCAGGGCAAAGAAGCGCATTACCGTCCGGCTGAGGTTCAGACAGAAACGACGGACAGTACCAACGATGAAGCGACAACGGATGACGCACAGACGCAGACAGACGGCGAGACGGATGGCGAGTCAGAAGGCGAACAAAGCACGCAGACTGCGGAGAGTACAGATGTAACGGAGACGTCGGAGGACGCATCCTCTGACACAGCAGAAAAGGAAAATACAGACGGAGAACAGAGTGAAAATCAGTCTGGCGAGTAACAGAGGGGAATTGTACGTTTACAAAAATTTTTCAATTTCCGCGCCGGAGTGGGAAGCTGGGAAGTATTTTGTAAAATCCCAGAAGTTTTTTTGAGGAAAAGCGGCGCTTTGTCTTGCAAAAAAAGCGAATAAGCGGTAGAATTAAGAAAATAGTTTTGATATTGTCCGCTTGGATGGGCAGGCGGCGGAACTAGAAGTGTTTCTCATACTTTATATATCATACGACGGAGGAGACAAGAAATGGGTTTCGAATTTGAAATGGACTATGATTCCGTAGTCAACATTAAGGTAATTGGTGTTGGCGGCGGTGGCAACAATGCCGTAAATGATATGGTGAAGGCCGGTATGCAAGGGCTAGAATTTGTTGCAATCAATACGGATAAACAGGCACTGAACCGCTCGGAAGCGTCGATTAAAATTCAGATCGGCACAAAGCTGACGAAGGGACAGGGCGCAGGTTCCAAGCCGGAGGTCGGTCGTAAGGCAGCGGAGGAGAGCCGCGAGGAGATTGCGACCGCTCTGGAAGGCGCACATATGGTATTCATCACAGCCGGCATGGGCGGCGGCACCGGCACTGGCGGTGCGCCGATCGTTGCACAGGTTGCCCGCGAGATGGGCATTTTGACGGTAGGCGTTGTCACCCGTCCGTTCTCGTTTGAGGGCAAGAAGCGTATGGAGCAGGCAAACGCCGGTATCGAATCTCTGAAGGAGAACGTGGATTCCCTGATTGTCATCCCGAATGAACGTCTGAAGTATGTGTCCGAACAGAAAATCACCTTTAGAAATGCATTTGAAATTGCTGATAATGTATTGCGTCAGGCAGTTGCCTCGATTTCGGAGCTGATTACAGTACCGGGTCTGATTAACTTGGACTTTGCTGATGTTACCTCGGTGATGAAGGGCGCCGGATATGCGCACATGGGCGTTGGCGCTGCTGTCGGAAAGGACAAGGCAGAGGAAGCGGCGAAGCAGGCAATTCAGTCTCCGCTGCTGGAGACCTCCATCAACGGTGCGCACGGCGTTGTTCTGTCGATTATCGGTTCTTCGGACATTGGGCTGGATGAGAT
>CAVBHI010000016.1:0-2263 GCA_963595115.1 bacterium | reverse complement strand
CAGGAGATAAACAATACCTGCCGCCGCTGTCCGCGTTCCCGGAACATGGCTTCGGTTTCGTAATTGTGCTCCAACAGGTGGCGCTTGAGGTGCGGAGAAAGCAGAGGCTCGATCTGTGGGAGAGACACGCTGGAAAAACGCCGCGCTCTGGTGTCAATGACATCGACCAGACGCTGTGAGAACTGATGCTTCTCGGTCAGCGTGCCGGCGGAGGTCATCTCCGGACGGTCTAAGCTGACCAGACGGGGGTAAGAGCCTTTGGCACGATCCACCGCACCAGTGCCCAAGCCCATGACGAGACGCAGCATACCTGCGTTGGGGTCAATGGACGGCAGGAAACGGTAGGGACTGTACGAATAGCCGACACCGGCGGCGCACGGCATAAAATAATCGCCGTAGCGCGAACCGGATACGCGTTGGATCAACAGCGCCATCTGTTCATCTCGTCCCTCCAGACCGCGCCGCAGGCGGTAGTCCAGCGCCGATTTGCTCATCGTGCTGGCATAAACCCGCCGAATGGCGTTTTCCAGCTCCTCCAATCGTTCCTCCAGCGAACCAGTGTTGGCGCAGAAGACCGACTCGTATTTTCCGGCGAACGCATTGCCGAAGCCGTCCTCCAGAATACTGCTCGAACGGACGATGATGGGATCCTGTCCGTAGTACTCCAGCATACGGCGGAACTGTTCGCGCAGGGATTCGGAGAATTGCCCCTCCAGCAGCTTTTGTGCGAACGTGTCTGCCAGAGAGAAATATTCCTTGCGCGTGCGCTGCCGCACGCGCAGATCCCAGAAGTGATTGTGCACGATGAAGGAATAAAATACGTCCGAGCCGACATAATAGGAGTCGTGCGGCTCGAGCATGGCGTACCGATCCGGACGCTGGTTTTCAATGAGCTTGCGTGCCAGCAGCATACCGCAAGCCTTGCCGCCGACCATACCGGTACCGATCATACGGCTGCGGATGTGAAAATAGTCATCGGGAGCGAAATTCTCCTTGACCATGGCACGCATTTTTTCATCGCGCGTCATCATGATGCGGCACATGCGGTGACACGGCTCCGTAACATCCATGCCGTGACGATGCATTTCCATCGTCGTGTTAAAAAAGCGATCCCAGAAATCCGTGTTCTGGTCAGCGCCCAACGCCTGCTGGGCGTTCATCAGCTCGTAGAAGCGGCTGACTTGAATGCCGTCCATGACAGGACGGAATTTTTCGGAAATGCGGTCATAGCTGTGCGGCAGGAACATGGTTTCGGAATAACGATTCCATACCTTCAATGGGCGGACAAAGACCTGCTCGGAGTTGGAATAGACATCGAGAAACAGCTGGGTTGTTTCTTTGATTTTTGCAATGGCTTCAAAGGAGTGCTTGCCGCGGATAATCGGGAAAAACGCAACCGTATCCAGACGGAACAGGAGCGGACAGGTGACGCGGAAGAAGTTTCCCATCATCAGGTCAGTAGACCAGGCGGTTTGCAACTCCGACAGACAGTCAAACACATAGAAGGCATCGCGTCCCTCGCGTTCAATCAGGTGATGGATTTCTACCGTGAAGGTTTCAAAGCGGTGGGATAGCTCCACTTCAACGATGCGCAATCCCTCGCGCTCGGTCAGCAGCGGCTCGTGGGATGCGAAGCGGACAGACACAAAGCGGATGTAAATGAGCTTGCGGTGATCGCGGATTGCCTGCTCGACATAGGGATTGAGAAACAGGCGGAACTCATCCAGCGAGCTGACGCGCCAGACCACATTGTCCCCAAGACGGATGTTGTCCAGAGCTTGATCCATTTCGGGAATACCGGATTTTATTCGTTCAAATGCTGCCATGTGATGAAGCCCCTTTCTGTAACATAGGATAGACACACCACCGGCACATACCGGTGGGAACAAAATGATAATGATGTGCTGTTACAAATAGTATACCATAGAATGGATGTTGCGAAAAGGGGAGATTTTGTTGAGAAGCGCTTTCGGCTCATGCGGCGGGTTGACGAAGCTGTGCATGCTTTGGTATGATAAGAGGGGTTCGTTATACACAATAACTAGGGGAGGAACGAAAATGAGAATATACAACTTTGGTTTCGGCGGGGGGAATCCGTTTGAGGAGATTTTTCGCGCGATGGGCGGAGCGGAGGGCACCTCGCATTCCGACCAGAATCGCAATACCGGTTCGCCGCCGCACCGCGCACGACCGAAAACAAGCAGAAAAGGAAAAATCGCCCGCGTGATTGCGTTTCTTGCTGCGTTGGCATTGGGATATTATG
>CAVBHI010000015.1:0-3942 GCA_963595115.1 bacterium | reverse complement strand
GGATGAGCTGTATGATGTCAAGGTGCGCGGCGGTGTAACCATGTGGATGCCGGAAATCTGCAAGGCAGACGATGCCGGTGAGCACTTTACCTGGAACTCCTGGCATTGCAGCGGCATTGATCGCAAGATCATCAAGAAGGGTATGGGCTTCTTCGGTCCGATGCGCTATTCCGAGCTGCCGCGCTTCTACACAGACCACCTTGCTCCGGTTGACGTCGTGATGCTCCAGACCACTCCGATGGACTCCTTCGGCAACTTCAACTTCGGTCTGAACCGTTCGCACTTGGCGGAAATCATGAGCCGCGCAAAGTGTATTATTGTTGAGGTCAACAAGAATATGCCGTGGGTCAATGGTCTGGAAGGTACGGAGATCAACATCAAGGACGTTACCATGGTCGTCGAGGGAGACAATCCGGCGCTGGCGCAGCTGGGCGGCGGCGGTGAGCCGACAGAGGTTGACATTGCGGTTTCCAATCTGGTCGTTCCGGAAATCCCGAATGGCGCGTGCCTTCAGCTGGGCATTGGCGGCATGCCAAATACCATTGGCGCAATGATCGCAAAGTCCGACCTGAAGGATCTGGCTGTCCATACCGAGATGTACGTTGACGGCTTCGTTGACATCGCTGCTGCCGGTAAAATCACCGGTCGTCAAAAGCGTCTGGACAAGGGACGTCAGGTATACGCATTCGCAGCCGGAACACAGAAGCTGTACGATTACATCGACCGAAATCCGGACGTCATGGCAGCTTCGGTTGGCTACACCAATGACGTACATGTCATCTCTCAAATTGATAACTTCATCTCCATTAACAACGCGGTTGACATCGATCTGTTCGGTCAAATCAACGCAGAGTCTGCCGGCATCAAGCACATCTCCGGCACCGGCGGTCAGCTGGACTTCGTTATGGGTGCGTATCTGTCCAATGGCGGTAAGAGCTTTATCTGTCTGTCCTCTACCTTCCAGCAGAAGGATGGCACGCTCGCATCCCGCATCCGTCCGACCCTGTCCAATGGCTCGATCGTATCAGATCCACGTTCCTGCGTACATTACATCGTTACCGAGTACGGTATGGTCAATCTCAAAGGTCTGTCCACTTGGGAGCGTGCGGAAGCATTGATCAGCATTGCGCATCCGGACTTCCGTGAGCAATTGATTGCGGACGCAGAAAAGATGGGCATCTGGAGAAAAACAAACAAGCGTTGATTCTCTCCCTGCACATAAAAATATGGGGCTGTCGTACAAGAAAATCTTGTGCGTCAGCCCCTTTTCACGTTCCTTTGATTAAAAAAACCGGAATCGGCGGATCGCCGGAGCGGTTAGCAAACTGCGTTACCAGCACGGTGAATTTATCCGGATTCACCGTGTTCCAATAGTCCATCAGCGCGTCGCGTTCTTCATAGCCACTCGCGCCGCCGTAATACATACTGACGCACATCAAGCCGCCCTTTCGCAGCAGCTTCATGCCCGCCTCAATGGCGGCAATCGTGCTGTCGGCATGGGTAAAAATCGTATGATCTCCGCCCGGCAGCCAGCCAAGATTAAAGACGATACAGTCTACGCTCTCCGGCTCGGCATAGCGTCCCATGTTGGCGTGGCTGTCACAGAATACCTCTGCCACATCCGTCCAGCCTTCCTCCGCAATACGCTGGCGTGAGCGAGATACCGCTTCCTCCTGGATGTCAAACGCCAGCACTCGTCCTGTTTTTCCCGTCAAACCGCACAGAAACACGGTGTCTCGTCCATTTCCCGCCGTTGCGTCCACGCAGACAAATCCCGGCTGAATAAATCGCATCAGCGCATCATGCACCAAGGATAGGGTATTCATCGTCACTTTCCTCTCTACTCTCCATCAGCTTATGTTTTCACAGAAAACGAGAAAGCTCCCGAAACCAGTTCGATTTCGGGAGCAAAATCAAATCTTACTGAGCAGCCTTTGCAGTCTCAACCAGAGCGGTGAATGCAGCAGCGTCATTAACAGCCAGCTCTGCCAGCATCTTACGATTGATCTCAATGCCAGCCTTCTTCAGACCGTTCATGAAACGGCTGTAGTTTACACCGTTTGCCTTGCAGGCAGCCGAGATACGGGTGATCCACAGTCTGCGGAAGTCTCTCTTCTTCTGCTTACGACCGATGTATGCGTAACGCAGGGACTTCATAACCGCCTCATTCGCGGTGCGGTACAGCTTGGACTTTGCTCCAAAGTAGCCCTTCGCCAGCTTCAGAATCTTCTTTCTTCTCTTGCGCGTCATCATTGCGCCCTTAACTCTTGCCATGTCAGATAGCCTCCAAAATCGTCAAATTAGTGATAGTCGTAAACCTGAATTAAGCGTACGGAATCAGGCGCTTTACCTGTGCTACGTTCGTAGAATCTGCGTAGCCTTCCTTTCTCAGATGTCTGAGACGCTTGGTGGACTTCTTGTTCAGGATATGACGGCGGCCAACATGAGCGCGCTTGATCTTGCCATTCTTTGTCATCTTGAAGCGCTTGGATGCGCCACTGTGCGTTTTAATCTTAGGCATAAAAATGTTCTCCTCTCTATTAACGCCAATTATCTACTGTATCATAAACAAAAGGCTTGCGATGAATTATTCGGCTTCCGGAGTCGGCTTCTTGCCGCCCTTTTTGCCATTCTTTTTGGAATCCTTTTTGGAGGAGGATTCCTTTTTCGGACCCAGGAACATAATCATCTGGCGTCCCTCCAGCTTGGGGTTCTTCTCCACACTGCCGAATTCAGCACACTCGTCAGCAAACCGGTGCAGCAGATCCAGACCAATGGAGGAATGCGTAACCTCACGTCCACGGAAACGAACAGAAACCTTTACCTTGTCTCCTCCTTTGAGAAAGCGCTTGGCGTGGTTGACCTTGGTATTAAAGTCGTTGCTGTCAATACCGGGACTGAGGCGAATTTCCTTAATCTCCACAATATGCTGTTTTTTTCTTGCTTCCTTTTCCCGCTTAGCCTGTTCAAAGCGGAACTTGCCGTAGTCCATGATGCGGCAAACCGGCGGCTGAGCCTGCGGAGCAATTTTAACGAGATCAAGATTTTTGGCAGCGGCTGCCTCCAGAGCCTTCGCAATGGATACAACGCCGACCTGATTTCCGTCTCCATCAATCAGTCTGACTTCCTTGTCGCGGATCTCCTCGTTAATCTGGTGTTCTAAACTGCTAATTGGTAAGCACCTCCAAACGGTAAATACAATAAAAAAACGGACGGGAAACTGAAAACCGTCCGAACACAACACCGCCATGCGGCGTTTCTGTTGACCTCTCAGCACGACAGCGCGAGGTGAGGACGGCAGCCCTTCTTTCTTTTGCTTTACAAGTATAGCGCGTTTCCCCTGCATTGTCAACTATTAATTTCAAATTTTACTGGAAAATTTCTCCTTCTGTTTTTTTACGCTTTTTCGGTTGAAAAATCCGAAAGAATGCGTTATCATAGAGAAAAGAAATCACCCGAACGTGGAGGTTCCGCTATGGATGAATTAGAAAAGAACAATGTTGTCATCCTCACCGATGAGGACGGCGTAGAAAAAGAATTCGAGCATATCGACACCATCGAGGAAAACGGTGAAGTCTATATGGCGTTCATTCCGACCGAGCTGGATCTGGAGGAAGAGGCGGAGGTCGTCATCCTCAAGGTCACAGAGGAGGACGGCTTGCAGTGTCTTGCTTCCGTTGACGATTTTGATGAGGCGGAGCACGTATTCCAAATCTTTATGGAGCGCGCCGACAGCCTGTATGAATTTGATGAGTCGGAGGAAGAGGAATAATTTTATCTCCTCTCTCATATACTAAAACCATCCGAGCTTTGATACCGAGCTCCCTGCCCGGTTCGACAGTCACCTTTTTTTAACCCACAATTAGTTTTCGGGATTCCGATTGTTCTCTGTAAGAGTGCAGGCCTCCCGCCTCGGCGGAAGTTGGAAGCGCAGGCGACAGC
>CAVBHI010000014.1:0-2391 GCA_963595115.1 bacterium | reverse complement strand
TTCGTGGTATGCGTCTGCCATTTAAGTACTTGGCAATGACGATGGCGGGCATTGGTCTGGGCAAGCTGCTGTTGGCGTTTACGGACTTTCTGCCGCTACTGTTTTTGGGAATGACGGCGGGAGCTATATTGGCTGCCATTGTGGTAGAAATGCTGTTTCAGATGGATTTTCGCGCGGCAATTCTGCGACCGGTATCTCTATTGAGTTATCTGGCGGCAGCAACGGCTGTGGTTGTGCTCATGCAATTGGACTTGCTCGGCTATAACACAAAGCTGCCGGAGCGCGATCAAATTGTTTCGGCAAACGTCTATTCGGATGATTCGGCACTGAGTGCAGCGGTGGCAGATTCTTCCCTTAATGCGGATGTGGATGAGCAGAATAATAAGTGGATAGAGGAGATGCTGGAAAACCATCCGCTGACGGACAAAGATAATTTGGATACCATCTACAGCATGGCACGGCGTGGTGTGCAGTCCATGCGTGGAAAGCGGCAGTTGATTGCCTCGAACACCCGGTATAATATTGCGTTTACGCTGGCGGATGGTTCGACATTTGTACGATCCTACTATTTGGGATCGACCGATACGGACAGCACAGAATACCGTGCTTTGGTGCAGCGTGCGGCAAAGGTTCGCTTCTCACAAGAGTATCTGTCCAGTCGAACGGCGGCAGCGTTAGCCGATCCGGAGAAAACACAGGCGCTTATCGTCCAGAATAGCTCACAAGCGGATTTTGAAGGCAAGCTGATTACGGATTCGGATGCGATTAAAACGCTGCTCACGACAATTAAGGAGGAATCACAACAGCTGACCAAAGACTATGTGTTGCAGCATCCGGCGGTGATGGTGCTCCAGACAAAGGCAACAAGCAACACAGACTTTATGAAGCAGCTGGAGAAGGGAACGATAGCATCGGAGGAATACCAATTGGCAAGCAACGAACAGGATGAGTATGAAATTCCGGTTTATGCCTGTGAAGAGAATACCATTCGTCTGCTTCAGGCGCAGGGGATTCGTGTGCAGCGCTTTACCAAGAGCGCAATTAGTATGCTGGAGCTTCATTACTATCAGTCTATGGATGCAAAGAGTATGCAGCAATCCCTGGATTCTAGCGATACGAATTACCGCGATGACAAGCTGGGAAAGATTCGTGATCCAAAGCTGTTTGATGATTTGCTGAATGGTGCGGTTGCTGCGTCAATCGTGCAATGCTGTGACCCGATTGTGGAAGAAGAGGGCGTGTCCAAACGATACGAAGGCTATCTCTACACAGAGGCGACGGATCGCGACCAGAGCAGCATTTATTATTATTATATGAAGAACATGGTTCAGGAGGATTGGAAGGACTATCTGGAAGACTAAATGTAGAGCACCCGAATGGAGAAATCCGTTCGGGTGCTTTGGGTAAGAACGCAGAAGGAAAGAAAAGGAACGTAAGAAGATAACAATCTCTGCCAAATCGCGAGATTTCAGCACAAATATGAAAAAACAGATACAATTCTTGCAGGTTAGTACTTTACAACCTGTTATAAAAACAGTATACTGTAAAATACAAATAGTATGAAAATGAACAGGATGTACCCTAAATGGCAAGTGACTTTTCCCGAACCCTTGCGCTGTTGCGCCGCGAAAAGAGAATAAGCCAGAGAACGGCTGCGGCAGACCTTCAGGTATCGCAGGCGTTGCTCAGTCACTACGAGAACGGTTTGCGTGAACCGGGTCTCGCTTTTGTGGTACGCGCAGCAGAGTATTATGGCGTTTCATGCGATTATCTGCTGGGACGCAGTCTGTCGCGAGAGAATGGCTTTCTGCCTCCGCAGACAGCGACAGATAACACCGAGTCGACGGATGCGATTACCGTGATGTATCAGAAGCTGATTTCGGATTCTGCCGCGCTGCTATTGGATGCCGCTTCGCGTTCCGGCTCACCTGACTTGGTGCGTGAGCTGAGTACCTATCTCTCAACGGTGTGCTATAAGCTGTTCCGCTATTTGTATCAAGCCGATTCGGCTAATCCGCCGGAGGCATTTAAGACAGCGCCGGAGCGTTTTGATGCGTTGTGTGATGCCCTGATGAAGCTATCCGAGCTGCGCATTCGTTATGCAGCGGCAGATGGTACGGCGGATCGTCCGAAGCTGTCGCTTGGAACACTGTCGGAACAGTTTCCGGATACCGCGCAGTCTATGTTGACGATTCTGCAAAATACATCGGATGAAATTCAAAAATTGGGGGCAGCAAAAAAGTAAAAAAAGTTGACGGAAAGTGTTGACTTCTTACTGAAAGTCCGATATAATATTTCTTGTCGCTGACAGAATGAATGGCGTAAGAAGCCGATAAGCTGGTGTAGCTCAGTTGGTAGAGCAGCTGATTTGTAATCAGCAGGTCGGGGGTT
>CAVBHI010000013.1:0-8422 GCA_963595115.1 bacterium | reverse complement strand
CGCTTTGAGTGTCTGACATGGAATATGAGTGAGGACTGCTGGAAAAAATTGCAGGCGCAGTTTGGTGCTCGAACAATCACGGCATCGAACTTTTTCCTTGCGGCGTATGCGGCAGTGTTGGGACACTATGCGCCGAGTAAGGACTTCTGCTTGAATGTCACACTGACCAATCGGACAAGCTTTGCCGGAAAGCTGCTGCGGACGATGGGTGACTTTACCTCGCTGCTGCTGCTGGAAATAGCAGCGGGCAAGCCGAACGAGGGATTTTGGGACAAGGCGCAGGAAATTCAAACACAATTCCTGCGCGATTATCAGCACCGTGCGTTTGACGGCGTGCTGGTCGAGCAGGAGATCAGCCGCAGCCGCGGCGAGCAGGTATTGTATCCGGTCGTATTTACGAGCATGATTGGTATGCGGTACACGGAGGAACAGGATCGATATCTCGGCACGGTGGAATACAGTGTCAGTCAGACACCGCAGGTCTATCTGGATTTCCAGCTGATGGAGACGGAGGATGGTTTGATGCTGACATGGGATTATCTCGTGCAGAAGTTTGACCGAAATCAAATCACCGAGATGTTCACGATGTTCCGCACGCTGGTGGAGACGCTGGCGGAGGGAGAAGAGCCGGTATCCTATCTGCGACCGGAGAACGAGACGCTGGTGCGGCAGGTGGAGACATACAATGCGACGCAGAAGGCGCTGCCGGTCAAGCCGATGCATGAGCTGTTTGCGCAGGCGGCAAAGCGATTCCCGAACCGTCTGGCGGTGACGGATGAAAGCGGAAGCCTGACCTATGCTGAGCTGGATCAGCTGTCGAATGCGCTGGCGGCAAAATTGCAGCACGACGGCGTACAAAAGGGTACGCTGGTCGCGGTAGAAGGCTGGCGCAGGAAGGAAACCGTTGTGCAGCTGATGGCGGTGCTCAAGGCGGGCGCAGCGTATGTGCCAATCGACCCATCGTACCCGCAGGAGCGCAAGGACGATATTTTGCAGCAGGGACAAATTATACACTACCTGCAAAGCTGGGAGCTGGTGGAGGGCAAGGGTGTGCCAACGCCGGTTGCCCTGGACGGATCGGAGATTGCATACATTATCTTTACCTCCGGCAGCACAGGCACCCCGAAGGGCGTGGTTATCACGCACCATGAGGCATCCAACACGCTTTTGAGCATCAACGAGCGGTTTGGAGTGACGGAAAACGACAAGGTGCTCGGCATCTCTTCGATGTGCTTTGACCTGTCGGTTTATGATATGTTCGGCACGCTTGCGGCGGGCGGTGAGCTGGTGATGGTTTCAAATCTGCATGACATTCCGCGCATGGCACAGCTGGTGCGGGAGCACGGCATTACATTGTGGAATTCGGTTCCGGCGATTATGCAGCTGCTGATGGATATTACAGGCGGCGAGAATATTGCATCGCTGAACAAGATTATGCTCAGTGGTGACTGGATTTCTCCGACATTGGCGCGGGACATCCGTGAAAAGCTGCCGGATGCGGCGCTGTATAGTCTGGGCGGAGCGACGGAGGGCGCAATCTGGTCGATTTATTATCCGGTGGATGAGGTCGGTCAGCATGGACGCATTCCATACGGCTATCCGTTGGATAACCAGCAGTGCTACGTGTTGGATGCCAATGACCGCCTTTGCCCGTGGAATGTCATCGGAGAGATTGTCATCGGCGGCGACGGCGTGGCGGAGGGCTACCTGAATCAGCCGGAGATTACGGCGCGGCAGTTCAAACAGCATCCGACGTTGGGGCGCGTTTACCACACGGGCGATCTCGGACGGTTTTGTCCGGAGGGCTGGATTGAAATTCTGGGACGCATGGACGGTCAGGTTAAGGTCAATGGTTTCCGCATTGAAAAGGGCGAAATTGAAAGCGTCTTAGGTCGGCTGCCGTTTGTCAAGCGGGCAGTGGTCGAACCGGTGGAGCTTCGCGGACGCAAGCAGCTGGCGGCGTTTGTTGTCGGAGAGCATCCGCTGGAGGAGGATGAGTGGAAGCAGCTGCGTCAGGAGGCGATGAACCATCTGACGGCGTACATGATACCGGCGTTCTATGTGCCGGTGGACGAAATTCCGCTGACCTCCAATGGCAAGGTAGACCGGAAGCAGCTGCAAACAATCTTTTTGGCGCATAATGTGCAGACCAAAACGCAGCCAAAAACGGAGATGCAAAAGACGGTATTTGCCGTGTTCCGGAAGAATCTCGGCTATGATGATTTCGGGATGGATGACAGCTTCCTGCAAATGGGGATGGATTCGGTATCCGTTCTGAAAATCACATCCGATTTGAATAAAACCTTTGGCATAGACATGAGCTTCGAGCGTGTGATGAACTGCACCGACATCAAAACGCTGGCTGACATGATAGAAGATATAGGAGGCGAACGCAATGGAAACCTTTTGGGAGCTGACGCGGAAGCTGTATAACGACGAGGAAGAACACCCAAAGTATTGGGTGCGTGACGCGGTCGGCGGCGAGTATATCGCCAAAACCCGACGGGAGATAATAGAACGGGCGGTGCGTTTTGCGCGCTGGCTGGGCAGGGAGCAGGTTCGACATGTGGGCATCTATATGGACTCCTCGGCGGACTGGCTGTCGGCGTATTTGGGCGCGGTGATTTCAGGCAATGCTGCGGTTTTGCTGGATAAGCGGCTGCCGGAGGAAACCATTGTCCGCTATGTCGAGCGGGCAGATGTATTCTGCGTTGTGTATGACACGATGGCTGAGCAACTGCGTGTAAAGCTGACGGAAGGCGGAACGCAGGTTGTCCCGTTTGTGCAGACGGCAGATCAACAACCAACCGGTGATGTGCTGGCGTATGACGGCGCGGAGGATGCCGATGCATTGTGCACCATGGTGTTTACCTCGGGAACAACGGGACAAGCCAAGTGCGTTATGCTGAGCCAGCGCAATATTGTGACCAATATCATGGATACGATTGCTATTTGTGATTATACGGCGGAACAGAGCTTCCTGAGTATCCTGCCGGTGGCGCATGCCTTCGGCATGACCCAGTCTGCGCTTGCCCCGTTTTTTAATGGCGGCGATATGCTGTTTGCTACATCGCATTTGGAGCTGATAAAAAATTTACAGCGCTATGAGCCGGAGTTTATTGTCCTGATTCCGATGATGGTTGAATTTCTCTATCTTCGCCTGTGCGGTATGGTAAGACGCTTTCCGCAGCTATCCAAGCGGGAGGCGGCGGAAAAGCTGTTCGGGCGCAATCTCCGGTACATCGGTGTCGGCGGCGCGGCATCGAATACGAATACCGTGCGCGCGATGCTGGAATATGGAATCACCGTGCGTCCGGGCTACGGAATGACGGAGTGCTCGCCGATGGTGACGGTGAATTTGATGCGCAATCCCGCAAAGGCAGATGCCATTGGTCAGCGAATGCCGCATGCAAAGGTGAAGCTGGTAGACGGTGAGATGTGGATTCAATCGCCATCGGTGATGCTCGGCTATTACAAGGATGCGGTGGCGACCGCAGAGATTTTGCAGGACGGCTGGCTGCGAACCGGAGATTTGGGACGGGTTGATGACGCAGGAGATCTCTATCTGACCGGTCGCAAAAAGAATTTGATTGTCCTGAGCAGCGGTGAAAACATCTCACCGGAGCATATCGAGCAGCTGCTGTATGAAAATGTGTGTGTCCGAGAGGTGTGTGTGTCCGAACACGATGACCATATTGCGGCGGAAATTTATCCGACAGACGCGGTGCTGGAAAAGGATACGGCGGAGCGCGAAGCGCTCGTACAGGACGCGGTTAATCAAACCAACGGAAGGCTTCCATTTTATTCTCGCGTGATGGAGGTCACCGTGCGCGAGCAGGAGTTTCCCAAAAATATCTACGGTAAAATTTTAAGAGCCTAACGCGCATCGGAGAAGCCGTTGCTTTTGCGGCTTTTCGACAACGCTTGCGCGGCTATTGTAGGAGGTAGCAACATGAGTGATTTGGAAATGGAAATCAGGGACATCGTAGCGGATGTGCTGGACATGGACGAGCCGGAGGAGTTGGATGCGCAGACAGAATTTTTCAGCATCGGCGGCAACTCGCTGACTGCCATGATGGTTGTGGAAGCAATTCAAAATAAGTATAGTATCGACTTTGATTTCTCCGGCATGTACCAACACACGACAATCGGCGAGATGAGTAAGCTGGTTGCGGAGAAACTGCACGAACGCGAGGCAAAGGTTTCGGTTGGCAGCTGCTGCGGGGAGGAATAATCGGTGAAAAAGAAAAAGCTGTCCATATATACCTTTATCGGCGCGAGAAAGCAGGGCTTTCTCCTGTCCATTGTCCTGTCTGTTCTGGGCGTTGCGGCAGAGATGATCCCGTACTTTGTCGGCGTAAGGGTTATCTGTATGATGTATCAGGGGCAGACCGATTTGCATGCCTATACACTTCCGCTGGGAATTGCGGTTGCGGCATACATTGCCCGCGCAATACTGACAACGCTTTCCACGTGGGCGTCTCACAAGGCGACGTTCGACGTGCTGTATGAAATCCGGTGTGCTCTGACGGAAAAGATGAAGCGCGTCCCGCTTGGCTATATTCAGGAGACACCGACCGGAACGCTCAAAAACACGATTGTGGACAATGTAGACGGTCTGGAGCAATATCTGGCGCACTATATTCCGGAACTTACGGCGAATCTGCTGGTTCCGCTGGTGCTGCTGGTCTATCTGTTCCTGACGAGCTGGCAGATGACACTGATTATGTTTCTGACGCTACCGGCAGTTGTTCTCTGCTGCCTTGGTATGATGCGCGGCTTTGATGAAAAGTGCCGCAAGTTCTATGCGGCGAAGGATGCCGTCAACGATGCGGTAATTGAGTACGTCAACGGCATTGAGGTCATCAAGGCGTTCAACCGCTCGGCGGATTCTTATGCCAAGTATTCGGGGGCGGTGTATAATAATGCCAAATTCGGTTATGAGTGGCAGAAGGGAGCACAGGGATTTCTGTCCGGTGCGATTTGTATTCTGCATTCAACGATGCTGACCATTTTGCCGATTGGCTACTATTTCTGGCACAAGGACAGCATTTCCGTAGAGGTTTTGTTGACCTTCATCATTTTAGCCATTGGTCTGATGACACCGATGATTAAGGCGATGTTCATGTTCGAGACTACAACGAAGATGGAAGCGGAGTTTGACAAAATTGCCGCCGTGCTGGAGGCGCCGGAGCTGGTTCGTCCGGCTCAGAGCGCACCGCTCACCGGACATGAGGTTGTGTTGGAGAATGTCAGCTTCCGCTATCAAAACGATGAGGACAGCCCAATGATTCTGAAAAACATCAGCCTGAGTATGAAGCCGAACAAGGTGACGGCGTTGGTCGGACCGTCGGGAAGCGGAAAATCGACGATTGCAAAGCTGGTTGCCGGCTTCTGGGATGTCAACGGAGGAACGATTTCCATCGGCGGCGTGCCGCTGCGGCAGATGTCGCAAACAGATCTGAACAAGAGTATTGCCTATGTCTCGCAGGACAGCTTCCTGTTTAACGATACGGTAATGGAAAATATTCGTATCGGACGCAAGGGCGCGACCGAGGAGGACGTCATCAATGCGGCAAAGGCGTGCGGCTGCCATGCGTTCATTGAGCAGCTGGAGCATGGCTATCAGACGATGGTTGGCGACAAGGGCGGACATCTGTCCGGCGGCGAACGGCAGAGAATCACCATTGTGCGTGCGATGCTGAAGGATGCGCCGATTGTCATTCTGGATGAGGCGACATCGTTTACCGATCCGGAAAACGAAGCGGTATTGCAGCGCTCCATTTCTCGCTTGGTAGAGGGAAAGACGCTGATTGTTATCGCGCACCGGTTGTCTACGGTGGCGGATGCGGATCAAATTGCATTGATTCATGACGGACTGGTGGAGGCGTGCGGTACGCATGACCAGCTATATCGGGAGAGCGCGCTGTATCGACATATGTGGGATTCGCATGTCGGTGTGCGCAATGAGGAGATGGAGGAGTAACATGATAGACATTCTGAAAAAGCTATACTGCTTGTCGGATGACGAAAAGCCGTATATCCGAAAGTCGGTCGTGTACGGTTTGCTGTATTCTGCCTTTGAGCTGCTGCAGTTTCTGGCGGTGTACCTTGTGCTGCGTGCGGTAGCGACGAAGTGCGGCGGAAATATCCCGCTGCAAGCGTTTTGTGTCATGCTGGTCAGCATTATCGGCTGCATTGCCATGCATGCGCAGTCCAACATCAAGCAGATGCGCGCCGGACTGTATATGGCGGCGGACAAGCGCATTGACATTGGCAACAAGCTGCGCCATGCGGCGATGGGCTATTTTAATGACAGTAGCTTGGGAAGAATTACGGCGGCGGTATCCTCTAAGCTGTACATGGTGGAAAATACCGTACCGTCCATCCTGAGCAATGTGCTGCAGGGAATTTTGTACACGGCGGTTCTACTGGTTGGATTTTTGTTCTTCCAGTGGAAAATCGGTCTTGTCATGGTGATTTCCGCTGCGATTTACTGCGTCATTGTACAGTGCATGTTCCGCGCGACGCAGAGCGAGGCACCGCGCAAGCAGCAGGCGGTGACAAAGCTGATAGAGGGTGTACTGGAGTACATTCAGGGTATTGTCATTGTCCGCTCGTTTCAAGACGATAATAACCGTGTGGAGGAGCGCATGAAGCAGGTGCTCAACGAGAGCCGTGCAGCCGAAACATCGTATGAGAAAAAAATTATGCCATACACGGTTCTCTCGCAGATTATACTGAAGTGTGGCTCAGTGCTGGCAATGTATTTTGCGGTACGGATGTGCTTGAACGGACAAATTGCGATGGAGAAATCTGCATTGGCAGTGATTTGGTTGTTTGTTATCTTCAACCAGCTCCAGCTGGCGGGCAGTATGATTGCCATTTTACAAAACGTGGATACGGCATTGGATGAAATCGAGGAGAGCGGAAATCCGCCGCAGCTGGAAAACGGCGGAGAGACTTTCACAGGGGAAAACTGTGACATTGCAATTGAGGATATCAGCTTCTCCTATGAGAAAAAGAATGTCATTGACCATGTATCGTTGACCATTCCGCAAAAGACCTCGACGGCGATTGTCGGTTATTCGGGCAGCGGCAAGACGACGCTGTGCAACTTGATTTGCCGCTTCTGGGATGTCGATCAAGGCTCTATTTGCATTGGCGGCAAGGACATTCGCCGATACGATACGGATCAGATGCTGGAGAACATCAGCGTTGTGTTCCAGAATGTTTATTTGTTCAATGACACCATTGCCAACAACATCCGCTTCGGTAAGCCGGATGCCACGGATGAGGAAATGATCGATGCGGCGAAGCGTGCGTGCTGTCATGACTTTATCATGCAGCTGCCGGAGCAGTACAATACGATGATTGGTGAGAATGGCGCGGCATTGTCCGGCGGCGAAAAGCAGCGCATTTCCATAGCGCGTGCGATGATTAAGGATGCGCCGATTGTTATTCTGGATGAGGCAACCTCAAACATTGATCCGGAGAATGAGCAGCTGATTCAAAACGCGATTGAAGAGCTGACACGCAACAAGACCATTATTATGATCGCGCACCGTCTCAAAACAGTACGCAATGCAGACCAGATTGTGGTCATGAATCAGGGACGCGTCGCACAGATCGGCACGCACGATGAACTGATGAAGAAGGGCGGCATTTACGCGTCGCTTATCAACGTCCGTACAGAGGCGTTGGGCTGGAAGCTATCCTGAGAGAACAACAAAAAAACACAGCGAATGCACTTGCACTCGCTGTGTTTTTTTATACAGTCGGTTCTGTTATTGTTTCCAGAGATCCACGCAGTTTTCCAGCTCATTGCGCTTGGGGCGCTTCATAAGCTGGCGGATGCACTCCTGCACCTCCACATGGTTGTATAACAGATCGTACATTGCGGTGGTAATTGGCATTTCAATGCCTGCCTGCTTTGCCAGCATATAGCCAGCCTCCGTTGCGTAGTAGCCCTCGACAACGGCGCCGACCTCCTTCATCGCCTGTTCGACCCCGATGCCTTGCCCGATCTTGATGCCGGCGCGGCGGTTTCTGGAGTGCATGGATGTGCAGGTGACAATCAAGTCGCCGACACCGGACAGTCCCGCAAAGGTTTCCGAATGTCCGCCGAGCGCCTTGCCCAGACGGGCGATTTCATTCAGACCGCGTGTCATGAGCGCTGCCTTGGAATTGTCGCCCAGACCGATGCCGTCGCAGATACCGGCAGCCAGCGCAATAATATTCTTAAAACAGCCGCCCAACTCCGCGCCGATGATGTCCGGTGAGATATAGACACGGAAACGCTCGTTCATAAACGCATCCTGTACCATTTCTGCAGCGCTCCGGGATTCGGATGCCGCCAGAATGCAGGTGAGAATACCGCGGGAAACTTCCTCAGCGTGGGTCGGACCGGTCAGTGCAACGA
>CAVBHI010000012.1:0-2587 GCA_963595115.1 bacterium | reverse complement strand
TGATAAACTTCCACGGCTGTGAATTGCACGCACTCGGAGACAGGCGACCGGCTTCTGCAATCTGGATCAGATCTTCGCGGGCGACCGGCTTGACCTGATAGGAGCGGCAGCTCTGACGAGCTTGGATCAATTCCATAACATTCATACAACAATGCTCCTTTTCACGGTAAATGGATATTTACGGCGTTATTGTAGCAGAAAAAATAGGGGAAAACAAGACGATTTTGCGGCTATAATCGCATAAATCCAGACATCATGCAGCCTCCGGCGGCACCGGCATCCCGCACATCGGACAAATTGCGTAGAGAGATTCCACCAATGGCGTAGACAGGAACGGGACAGTGGGCACAGACCTCACGCAGCATGGTCAACCCCTTTGCGGGCAGACCGGGCTTGCAAGTGGTTTCAAAGATGTTGCCCAGCGTGATATAGGTCGCGCCGAGCGAGACCGCTTCCTGCATTTGCTCCATGCTGTGGCAGGAGGTACCGAGTGATTCCCATTGTTCACGATGCTCCAGATTGCGAAGCATGGGTAATGGAACGTGCAAACGGGAAATCCCCAGCTCCTGTGCAACCTGTGGAAAACTATGCACGATGAGCGGAACGTTAAAGCGCTGACCGATGTGCTGTGCCTGCTGCGCAAGAGCGCGGTATTCCGCAGAGGAAAGATCCTTTTCCCGCAGCAGGACGGCGCGCGGCGAGAGCGCACACACGCGTTCCAGCTGGGCAGGCAAGCCGTCTGGACACAGTGACCGCTTGGTCACGGCGATGAGCTTGTTATACATAGATGTAGTCGTTGAGAACCGGCTGCAAGCCGCCCTCTTCCAGGTCGTGATACATGCGGTGGATGCTACGTCCGTCATTGATTTCAAACTGCTCGTCGCCGACGTCGCTCTCCTCCTCGCCGGTATATTTGGATTCGTGGTCGCCGATGCCGGTGGACACACCGGCGGAAACCTTGGTGGCACAAATCTTCGTGATACCATCGCGGAATGACAATGATTCCCGACTGGAAACCGTGATACCGGCAAACGGCAGGAACAGGCGGTAGGCACACAGTACCTGACACAGCTCTTTTTCGCCGACATCGCGCGGGTTGATTTTGTCATTGTTGACAATCGGGCGCAGACGCGGACAGCTCAGGCTGAGTTCGGCGTGTGGATAGCGGCGCTGAAGCAGAAAGACATGCAACGCGGTTGCCAGCGCATCCTTGCGGAAATCATCCAGACCGAGCAGGGCGGAGAATCCGGCACCGCGCATACCGGCGCGCAGAGCGCGTTCCTGTGCATCAAAGCGATAAGGCCAGATGCGCTTGTGTCCGAGCAAATGCAGCTTTTCATAATGCTCCGGATTGTAGGTTTCCTGGAATACGGTGACGTAATCCACACCGCATTCGTGCAGGTAACGGTATTCGTTGGTGTTGACCGGATAAATCTCAATACCGATGTTGCGGAAATACCTCCGTGCAATCTTTACCGCTTCGCCGATGTATTGGACATCGGAATATTTGCGGCTCTCGCCGGTGAGAATCAAAATTTCCTCCATGCCGGTGTCGGCGATGATCTGCATTTCATGCTCGATTTCCTCCATGCTGAGCTTTTTGCGGCGAATGTTGTTGTAACAGTTAAAACCGCAGTAAATGCAGTAGTTCTGACAGTAATTGGCGATATAAATCGGGGTGAACAGATACACCGTATTGCCAAAGTGCTTGCGTGTCTCGTCCTCCGCCTTGCGTGCCATCTGTTCCAAAAACGGAGCGGCGGCGGGAGAGAGCAGCGCCTTGAAATCCTCCAGCGTGCAGCGTTCATGGCTCAGTGCACGGCGCACATCGGCGGCGGTGTACTGGTTGTAGTCAAAGGAAGCACACTCGCGCAGAACAATATCCTTGACATCTGAGTCAATGATTTCCATGTCAGCGAGATACTTCATGTGATCCGAACGAATGGACGGATCGGATTCCAGCTGATGCTTACGCTTGAGTGCCTCCAGCGGCAGCTGGTCGCTGTCGATAAAATAAACCTGACTTTCTTCGTCAATCATGCTTGCTCCCTCCCTTAGCGCAAAAATCCGGTCAGCGGGTCGCTGGCGCTGCCGCCGCGCGCGAGTACCGGTCCCATGCCGGTGACATAGGCTGTGCGTCCGGCCTGGATTGCCTGACGGAATGCGCCAGCCATAGCCGGAACATCTCCGGCGGTAGCAATGGCGGTGTTTGCCATGATGGCGGCAGCGCCCATCTCCATCGCCTCGCATGCCTGCGACGGCTTGCCGATACCGGCATCGACGATGACCGGAAGGTCAATTTCATCAATCAGAATCTGGATGAACTCCTTGGTTGCAAGTCCCTTGTTGCTGCCGATGGGAGAGGCAAGCGGCATGACGGCGGCAGCGCCCGCGTTTTGCAGGTCACGCGCGACGTTCAGATCCGGATGCATGTACGGCAGGACGACAAACCCTTCCCTAGCGAGGATTTCCGTACACTTTACCGTCTCGTAGTTGTCTGGCAGCAGATACTTGGAATCATGCATGATTTCGACCTTGACGAAATCACCGCAGCCCATTTCACGGCTTAGACGGGCGATACGAACCG
>CAVBHI010000011.1:0-5015 GCA_963595115.1 bacterium | reverse complement strand
CAGCTATCTTTTGCAGATCCATCGGATCAGCATCCAGAACAGCCGCCAGCGAACCGAATTCCTTGAGCAGCGCGTGCGCCGTCGGATTCACATCTCCGCGCGGAATCGCATAATAAAGCAGCAATTCCAGCACCTCATGATCCGCAAAATTATCCAGACCGTGATCCAGAAACCGTTTTCGCATTCGTTCGCGATGCCCGCCATGTACGGATTCTTCTCTCGCCATCTCGGTGTTCACCTCCAGATTCGGCTCAGCTCCTGAATCGCCGGAACTATGTCTCGCTCTGAAATTCCCGCGCTGGAAAAATAAAAATCAGCGATTGTCTCCTCACTGCGCCTGCTCATTTGATACGACGACAGCGGCACAACATGAATTCCCTCTCGCCGTGCCTGCTGACACAGACACGGGGCATCCTGCATACCACGCAGGGAAACCACGACATGCAATCCAGTATCATTGGGGCGCACCACAGCACACTCGCCAAAAAGCTCGGCGAACGCAGACGCAATGCAGGCATTTTTTCGGGCATACATCCGGCGCAGGCGGCGTACCTGCCGTTCCAGACGCCCTTCCTCCATAAAGCGCGCCATGGTCAGCTGCTCCATCGTGCTGGAGGTCTGATTATATTGCTCTGCAATCGCTTGATAAAGGGAAAGCATCCGATCCGGCAAAACCGCATAGCTGATACGAATGGACGGCGGAAGCAGCTTGGAAAATGTTCCGAGATAAATCACACGCCCGTCATTATCTAAGCTGGACAACGTCGCCAGCGGCTTTCCGGAATAACGAAGCTCTCCGTCATAATCGTCCTCAAAGACAACCGCCTCACATTCTCTCGCCCACTGCATCAGCGCAACGCGCTGTTGGTGTGGCATAGAGACACCATATGGGAACGAGTGTGACGGCGACAGATACAGCATATTGGCGTTGCTGCGGCGCAACTCCTGCAAGTCAATTCCCGTGCTGCCGCCCGAAATAAAGACCGATTGATACCCATGATCCTCAAAGATCCGAAAGCCTTTGCGAAAGCCGGGGTCTTCAAATGCAATCTGCATTTCTTTTTTGTCAAACATCTCGCAAAGTATGCTCAGTAAGCTTTGAATGCCAGCGCTGATCACAACGTTTTCCGGTCGAGCATACACACCGCGCCCCGCAGAAAGATATTTTACTATCTGAAAGCGCAGTGCATACTCCCCCTGCGTCTGACCATAGCCGAAAAAATCCTCCTTTTGTGACATGACGGCGCGCGAGATCCGCCGCCAAATATCAAAATCAAAGGAATCCTTGTCCAACGTATGACCGGAGAAATCATACCGAACCGGCGCTTTCGGCTCTGGATTTTCCGGGGTCATCCAAACCGGTTCCGGCTGCCGCTGCGGCATTTCGTTGACATAATAGCCGCTTTGCGGGACACAGGTCACCAAGCCGTCCGCACAAAGCTGCTCGTATGCCGTTTCCACCGTTGTGCGGCTGACGCCGGAATCCTTTGTCATCTGCCGAATCGACGGCAGACGCATTCCCGCCTTCAGTCTGCCAGAATAAATTTCGTCTCGCACCTGTAGGTACAGGTTTTGATATAACGGCTGCTTCATAACTGTCTCGGCTGGTGCATTTGCCTGGAGTAGTCCTCCAAAATGCTGCGGCAAAAGTCGTTGTCCCGAATTTCAGAATACGGCAGGATGGGACGCGGCACGCCGGCGTGCTGTCGCAGAGATTTGCCCATCCAGACAACATCACGCCACTGTCCAAATTTGAACATACTGTTTTTGTACGCACCCATGCGCTGAAATCCCATCGCCGTATGAAACGACAAGCTTTTCGGATTCGGCATCGTAATGCCAACATATATGCTATAATAGCCCTGATACGTCAGCAAATCATCCAGCGCACCATATAGGGATGAGGCAATGCCCATGCGCTGATAGCCCTGTTTGGTATAGATCGACGTCTCGCATGACCATTGATACCCCGCGCGAGTTCGGTGCGGCGATGCATAGGCATAACCGAGAATTTCTCCATCACGTTCACAGCACAGCCATGGAGTTTTCACGGTAAATGTAGTAATACGCTGTAAAAACTCTTCTATCGTCGGCGGAACATATTCACTGGAGACCGTTGTATTGATCACATAGGGCGCATACAACGCCAACATCTCCTCGGCATCCGCTTCGCCAGCCGAGCGTATCACAAAACGGCTCATCTTCCCATTCCATTCCCTACTCACTAAAATCAGAATCTTTGACAATTCCTGTTTCACTATTGTATCATTCAAACGTCAGATGGTCAATCTCCTTCCATCGGTGTTTCTATTATCAATATTCGGATGCCCTGCATCGCTTTGACAAGCCGTTTTTTCTCTGCAAAAGAAAAATTCATTCGCGGAAACTAAAACAATTCATGGGTTTTCCAAAATAAATCCCATCGACAAGCGGGGAAAATCAGGGTACAATATTACCCATAAACCCGATATGTTAAAAGGAAATCAACCATAAGGAAGTGGTTCTATGGAAAAGAAAATACTTCAGACTGATGTTCTGATTATCGGCGGCGGCACTGCCGGATGTTACGCCGCATATATATTAGGATCTCATCCGGAATACTCCGTTCTAATTGCAGAAAAAGCAAACATCAAGCGCAGCGGCTGCTTGGCTGCCGGTGTCAATGCGATCAATGCTTACATTACAAAGGGACAGACACCGCAGGATCTCGTTGCTTACGCTCGAAAGGATGCCTCCGGTATCGTGCGTGAGGATCTTCTGCTGACTATGGCAGAGCAGCTCAATGAAGTCACGCAGGATTTGGAGCGTTTGGGACTGGTATTCCTCAAAGATGAAAACGGCGACTATGTGGCACGCGGTTTGCGCAACATTAAGATCAACGGCGAAAATATCAAACCTATTCTCGCTGATGCCGCACAGCAGCAGGAAAATGTCACCGTCCTCAATCATATCAATATCACGGATTACATCGTGACCGATGGGTGCATTGCCGGTGCATACGGCTTTGACGTCAACGAGCCGGTATTCTATGAAATTCACGCCCGCGCAGTACTCTGTGCGACCGGCGGTGCAGCGGGACTATATCGTCCGAATAATCCGGGATTCTCCCGTCACAAGATGTGGTATCCCCCATTCAACACCGGTGCAGGATATGCGATGGGAATCCGCTCCGGTGCGGAGATGACCACGTTTGAAATGCGCTTTGTTGCCCTTCGCTGTAAGGATACCATTGCTCCAGTCGGAACGATTGCGCAGGGTGTGCAGGCGCGGCAGGTCAATGCCCGCGGAGAAAACTACGAGGGAATCTACGGCTTGACCACGAACCAGCGCGTCTATGGCACAACGCAGGAAAACCGTGCCGGACGCGGTCCTTGTTACCTGAGAACGCAGGGCATCTCCAAAGAACAACAGTCGGATTTGTACAAGGCATACCTGAATATGGCACCAAGTCAAACGCTGAAATGGCTGGAATCCGGTAAGGGGCCGTCGGAACAGAGCGTGGAGATTGAAGGTACAGAGCCGTACATTGTCGGCGGTCACTGCGCCAGCGGCTACTGGGTAGACACAGAGCGAAGAACCACGCTTTCCGGTCTGTTTGCTGCCGGTGATGTTGCAGGTGGTTGTCCTCAGAAATATGTTTCCGGCGCACTGGTCGAGGGTAAGATTGCCGCACAATCCATTGCGGATTATCTCAAAAACGCTCCCAGCTCCAACACAACTCCGGTGGAATCCACTGCCGTACAGCAGGAGTTGGAAGCGCATTTGAACAGGAAATCCGGTATTCTTACCACCGAACAGCTGGAAGAAGCCATGCAGAAGGTCATGGATGAGTACGCCGGTGGATTGGGCAAGGGGTATCAGTATAACGAAACACGGCTCAAGCTGGCAGACGAACAAATTCTCCGCTTAGAACAGCAGATTCCACTGTTATCCGCAAACGACATGGATGATTTGCTGCATATCTATGAACTGCGCGAACGCTTGACCGTCTGTCGCGTTGTCATCGCCCATCTTCTCGCGCGGCGAGAGACCCGTTGGCCCGGCTTCGGCGAATACACCGATTATCCGAAAGCCACCGATGATTGGCTCAAATATGTAAATTCTCGTATGGAAAACGGAACAATCAGCATCATTCTGCGCGATTTAGTGAAGGGAGGAGAGCGCTATGAGCATTCGTATTCAGCAAGCTAACTGCGTTGGCTGCGGGCAGTGCATTGAGGCGTGTCCCGGCAACCTCATTAAGCGCAGCGCCGATGGAATCGCCTACATTCGGCATCCTCGGGACTGTTGGGGCTGTACCTCCTGTATTAAGGAATGTCCTACCGGCGCTATCTTGTTCTTCCTCGGCGCCGATTTGGGCGGCGCGGGCAGTCACCTTTCCGTTCGCCACACCGGTGACATCGCCGAATGGACCGTTACCAGTCCAGATGGCGAAAAACAAACCATTTCCGTAAACAAAAACGATTCCAATAAGTATTAAGGCAGGGATTACCATGGACTATTTAACTCATTTGGATGAATTAGAGGCTGAAGCAATTTACATTATTCGCGAAGTTGCTGCCGAATGCGAAAAGCCAGTTATGCTGTATTCCATCGGCAAGGATTCCTCTGTTATGCTTCATCTGGCTCTCAAGGCATTTTATCCGGAAAAGCCGCCGTTTCCATTTCTTCATGTGAACACGACGTGGAAATTCCGTGAGATGATCGACTTCCGCGACAAGGTGGCGGAAAAATATGGCATTGAAATGCTGGAATACATCAATCAGGACGGCGTTAAGCAGGGTATCAATCCCTTTGAGCATGGCTCGGCATACACCGACATTATGAAAACGCAGGCGCTCAAGCAGGCGTTGAACAAATACGGATTTACTGCGGCGTTTGGCGGCGGACGGCGCGATGAAGAGAAGTCGCGTGCCAAGGAGCGTATTTTCTCCTTCCGTAACGAAGCACAGGCATGGGATCCAAAAAATCAGCGTCCGGAGATGTGGAAGCTGTACAACACCGAAATCCACAAG
>CAVBHI010000010.1:0-5574 GCA_963595115.1 bacterium | reverse complement strand
CGAGGTGCAGTCATTTTTTCGCCGCCGCAGCGATACGGGACGAGATATTGTGACGCGTCCGCCGGAACCATTGGAAAGAAAGCGAAAATTTGAAGGCTTTTTGCCGCTGGAAAAGCTGGAGATTGCATCGCGGCGCATGTTTGAACGCGTGGAACGCGCACTTCCCCCCTCGACTGAGGCGTTTCAGGGCATTGTCGGACGAGAACGCGTTCCGGTGCATACCAAGATTACATCGATCCTGCTGGCGTTTCGCCGGAAGAGCACACTGCGGTTTCGGAGCTTGTTTTCCCGTGCTCAGTCGCGGTCAGATATTGTGGCGACCTTTCTGGCAGTGCTGGAGCTGTCCAAGACGCATCGGGTAATGATTGAAGGAGAAGGGGAAGAGACCAGCCTTTCGCTGTGTGCGGATTCGGCAGAGGAGGAGACGGATGAACGAGCAGCTGTGTGAATTGGAAGGCATCCTGTTTGCCTCCGGCGAACCGGTGCATGAGGACAAGCTGATGCAGGTGCTGGGCGTTACACAGGACGTTCTGCACCGCATGATTACCGTGCTGTCGGATGAATACGATGCCGGTCAGCGCGGCATGATGCTCGTTCAGCTGGACAAGCGTTATCAAATGGTATCGCGTCCACGTTATGCAGAGACCATTCGCCGCGCACTGGAGACGCGCCGCCCGCCCATGTTGTCGGCGGCAGCACTGGAGGTGCTGTCAATTATCGCGTACCGACAGCCGGTGACACGTGCTTATATTGAACAGCTGCGCGGTGTGGACAGCTCCAATACCGTGCTGACGCTGCTGGATAAAGGATTGGTGGAGGACTGTGGGCGGCTGGATGTTCCCGGTCGTCCGATGTTGTATCGAACAACACCGGCATTTTTGCGGACGTTTTCCATTACGTCTCTGGATGAACTTCCGGAGCTTCCGGAGCTGGAAGCATTGGAACGGCGACAAATGACAGAGGAGGAAAGCACGCAAACGGAGCAAGCAGGTGAGGAAGCTACATGATTGGAACGGCTCTGCACATCATTGGCATCCTGCTGCTGTTGCTGCTGGGACTTGGTCTATTGCTTGGGTTGTTGCTTGTTTGCCTGCCGATGCGTGTGCAGGTACGACGGCATAGAGAAGGATCGCCGGTTCGGCTGCGTCTGAGCTTTGGTCCGCTCCATGTGACCAAACGACTGACCGGAAAAACACAGAAAGTGCAAACAACCGTGAAAAAACAGAAAAAACCGCGCAAGCAGGAGGCAAAACGTCAAGCACCGCGCGCAGACTGGGGACGTTTGGAGCTGGAGGATGCGCTTCGGGTAGCACTTCCGATGATGGATGATTTGGCAGGCGCGTTTACGGTGGAGCGACTGCATGCTTCTGTAGTGTTTCACCGACCGGACGCAGCACAAACCGGTGAGCTGCTGGGCGCAGCAAGTGCGTTGGTGGGTATGCTGTATCCGGAGCTGGCGCGGCGCTTTGTGCTCAAGGATACAAAACTTTCTTTGGATGCAGATTTTGATGCAGAAAAGACTGTTTGGAGTATCGACCTTTCTATAGTGACAAGAATGATTCGTTATCCGCGTGTTTTGTGGAGAAATGCACGCGGACTATGGAATCTTTGGAAGATTGTTCGGTTGAGTCCGGAGGAACGGAAGCAATGGGAACAAAAACAAAACGAGGAAGAAAAGGAGTAAGGAACGATGGCTGGTATTGATAATCTGATGACAGAAACAATGGAGAAAATTCGCTCAATGGTGGATGTAAATACGATTGTCGGCGATCCGATCCATACGCCGGACGGTACGACGTTGATTCCGGTGTCCAAGGTGACGTTTGGATTTGGTGCTGGCGGTTCGGATTTTCAGTCGCGCAATGCAAAGGAACAGGCACCGCTGTGCTTTGGCGGCGGCGGGGGTGCCGGTGTCAGCATTACTCCTGTAGGGTTTCTGGTCGTGCATGAAGGCAATGCGCATATGATTCCGGTCAACATGCCGGCGGAAACCAGCACAGACCGCTTGATTGAAATGATTCCCGGCGCGGTAAATACGGTGCAGGGCTTTATCAACAAGCGTCACAGCACAAAAAATACGACTGCGGAAGAGGAAAAGACGGCTTCCGACTCTAACGAACCGTCTGAGAACGGCGAAAACGAACAATAAAGGAAAAGCGTCCGCTGACGAAGGAAACCCCTTTGTGGCGGACGAATTATATTTGGTATGTATTATGTTTATATTCTGCGCTGTCAGGATGAATCGCTGTATACCGGCATCACAACGAATGTGGCGCGGCGGATGCGGGAGCATTTTGGAAAGGATAGGCGGGCAGCACGGTATACCCGTTGGCACACAGCGAAGCAACTGGAGGCGGTTTGGCGATGCGAGACGCGTCAACAGGCTTGCCGATTGGAATATCGCATCAAGCGACTGACAAGACCGCAAAAAGAGCATCTGCTGGTGCAGAATAGCCTGACGGAATTGCTGGGGGCATGGCTGCACGCCGAGGAGTATGTGCGGGAGACTGCGGAGATACAGCCGTACCCGCGCTTTCGATGAAAAACGCAGGTATAAAATTGCTTTCGTACCTGCGTTGCATCTTATTTTTTTTCCATTGGCATCAGGAATTTTGTCCGGAGCGCTTGACGCTTCTCCGCATCCAATCCCATCTCTTGTTCCAAGAATACATCCATACCGCCGAATTCGGTCTGAATAATGCGAAGTACCGCATCCAAATACTCCGGAGCGACAGAGAAAAACGCGTATACTTGCGGAATAATATCCTTTGTACCAGCTTTTTCGGTCAGTACAGCGATAAGCTTGTTGATGCTCTCCGTATAAAAGGTGTTGGTGGCAAGATAATCCTCCTCAATGGTATCCGGCGCAACACCGAGTGCATAGAGAACCAAGGCAGTGGCAATCCCTGCACGGTCTTTTCCTGCACTGCAATGCCATAGTAAAGCGCCGTCCTCCGGCGCGGAAAGCAGAATATCAAAAAATTTACGATATTGTCCGCGGGAGTATGCGCTTGCAATCAGATGACGATATGTCTGCACCATGTATTGCTTGACATCAAAATTTTCCTGCATCAAAAATACAGCAAGCTGCGACATTCCGTCCATAGAGCTACATTTTTCCTGCGAGATACCGATGGTATCCTCGTCCAGAATCGGAATCCAATGATACGCAACGTGCGAAATTTTGGAATCCGGTTCGCCGTCTCGCTCCGTCTGTGTCCGAAGATCAATGACGGTACGGAGCTGATAGTCGTTTTGAAGAATGGCGCGATCCTCCAGATTCAAATCATTTAAGCTTCCGCTGCGCAGCAACCGCCGTGGCTTTATTCTTTGACCTGCAACGGTTACGAACTGCCCTAAATCACGAGTGTTTTGCAGCTTTTCAAATGCAATACGTGAAATATCCATGAATTTGCCTCCATAGAAAATACATTGTATTGAATCTATTATAGCATGTTTTGTGCGGGTGTGGTACAATAATTAAGGAAAATTTGCAGAGGATATTTGTGCCTGCGATTACAGGCGCTTTTCGGGGAAAATCGCGTAAATTCGCGTAAAATTTGACCAGAATAGAGAGGATTGCCGAATATGAAGTTGATTTCATGGAATGTGAATGGATTGCGGGCATGTGTGAAAAAGGGCTTTTTTGATGTGTTCCGTTCCTGTAATGCGGATATGTTTTGCCTACAAGAAACGAAGCTCCAGCCGGAACAAGCACCCAAAGAGGGTTGGGACGGTTATTGGGAGTACTGGTATAGTGCGGAGAAAAAGGGATACAGCGGAACAGCACTGTTTTCTAAGCAAAAGCCGGAGATGGTTACGTTTGGCATTGGCTTGGATGAACACGACAAAGAGGGACGTGTGATCACGGCGGAATATGAGGACTTCTATCTGGTGACATGCTATACACCGAACGCACAGAGTGAGCTGGCGCGGCTGGACTATCGAATGCAGTGGGAGGATGCCTTTCGTGATTACCTGCTGGAGCTGGATGCGGTCAAGCCAGTTGTTCTCTGCGGCGATTTAAATGTAGCTCACAGCGAGATTGATTTGAAAAATCCAAAATCCAATCGTCAAAATGCAGGATTTACGCAAGAGGAACGGGATAAAATGACGAAGCTGCTGGAATCTGGTTTTACAGACAGCTTTCGCTTTTTGTATCCGGATGTTGAAGGCGTCTATTCATGGTGGTCATACCGATTCAAGGCGCGACAAAACAATGCGGGATGGCGTATTGACTATTTTATCGTCTCCAACCGCATTGCCGACCGTATTCAGGATGCGAAAATTCTGACAGACATTATGGGAAGCGACCATTGTCCGGTGGAATTGGATATTGATCTATAATCTTTGGGCTTCAAACGGATACTCGTGTGCAGCCAAAATCGCAAAAGAGGTGAGACATTGTTGAACACGAGATCTGTGGGGAAAAACGCTGCACTAAACACGATGCGAGTGCTGGTGTCGCTGCTGTTTCCGTTGATTACCTTTCCTTATGTCTCACGGATTCTACAGGTTGAAAATCTGGGTAAGGTGACATATGCCAATTCCATCATCACCTACTTTGCTTTGTTTGCGATATTGGGTGTAAAGACCTATGCAACCCGTGAAGGAGCAGCTTTGCGGGATGACAAGGAAAAATTTCAGCAGTTTTTTTCGCAAGTATTCTCCATTACGTTGGTTACAACCTTGTGCGCGTACATCGTCTTATTTTTTTTGATTGGCTGTGTGGAGGCGTTGAGAGAGTACCGCGGTATTCTTCTCATCCTGAGCGTCTCTATCCTGCTTTCAACACTGGGAACGGAGTGGGTGTGCTCGGTTTATGAGGACTACGCCTACATTACACTGCGAAGCATTGCATTTCAGATGCTGTCGTTGATTTTGCTCTTTTTATTTGTGCGGGAGAAAAATGACATATATATCTATTCTACTATACTGGTGATTTCCTCCGCCGGTGTCAATATACCCAATTTGTTTTATATCCGAAAATATCGCCGATTGCAAGTTACATGGCATATGCAGTTCAACAAGCATCTCAAGCCAATTCTGATTCTATTCGCATCGACATTGGCAACCAGCATCTACGTCAGCTCGGATATTACGCTGCTGGGCATTTTTTGCGGTGACTATGCAACGGGATTGTATAGCGTATCAACGAAGATCTATTCGATTATTAAAAATCTGTTGTCTGCCGTCATTTTGGTGGCAATTCCACGCTTTTCCTATTACTATGCCAATGGAAGGCGGAAAGAGTTCAATGATCTGCTCGCTGCCATTGGTGGGCATTTGATGATTTTGACGCTTCCGGCAGCAGTGGGACTGTTTCTTGTGAGTGATCTGGTGGTGGATGTTCTATCAGGGGCGGCATATGCTCCCGCAGCGATGTCACTGCGCATTCTGTCGATAGCGATGCTGTTTGTCGCGGTGTCATGGGTGCTGGCGCAGGGCGTTTTAGTTCCAATGAAACAGGAAAACTATGTCTTAAAGACGACGTTGTGGGCTGTTGTCGTGAATGTTGGTCTCAATGTTGTGTTGATTCCGCACGGGCAGCAGAATGCAGCGGCGCTGCCCACT
>CAVBHI010000009.1:0-3149 GCA_963595115.1 bacterium | reverse complement strand
TGTAGTATGGTGAAACACGGAAGTCAATATAATGCATGGCAAGAAAGATTATGTGAGAAAACGAGCTGATTGTGATAAAAATTAGACAATATAAATGGGCGAATTTACAAATAACAGAGTGTATTTTGCAGCAAACCGGATATGTAGCATTTCCATAGGAAAAGAATAGATAAAAAATTCACAGATATTGTGAAAAAATTATCACAAATACCATTGACAGGAATTTCACACTATGTTACACTGAGTACGCTTTCAAGGGTGAGAGCAATGGCGGGAAAATCCCGCGTGCAATCAAACAGGTTTCGCATTGAGCCTGTTTTTTTCGTGCTATGGGTAAGAAATTTCAGCAAGAAAAGGATAAGAGAGGTAATCGAGATGAGCGATTATAAGAACATGATCGTGCGCGGCTATAAGCCACAGGCAGTGCTGCTGTACCAGAAGAGAAACCATTGCTTCCTGCTCGAAGCAAAGAAGGCGATGGATGAGCTTGAGTACACCATGAGTCAGGCTTCCTAATCCGAGGGCAGGAGCGGCGTGATGCCGCTCATTGGTTCAGGGCAAGCAGCTGCTTGCCCTGATTTTTTGGAATTTGAGTATGACATACTTGGAAACGCGTTTACAATGTGTTATACTGCAAGTAGTAGCGGAAAGGGGATAGCGCAATGAAAATGCAAGCAGGAGTGGAATACAGCGTTGACGTAGAAGTGGAAAAGGACAGCGTCAAAAAACGCTATATTGATGCGGCGATTGCGGTCATGGAAAAGGAAGGACTGTCCGCCGTCACGGCGCGCCGCGTTTCCGGTATGGTTGGAATGAATCCCGCCAATATTTATCGCCACTTTGCCGATTTGAATGAGCTGCGCATGTTCGCTTCGCTCTCTATTTTAAAGGAATATTTGCTGGCAATGCGGGCGCACTTCAGCAAAACGCAGGACAGCTATGAAAATTTGATTCAGTCGTGGGAAATCTTTTGTGAAAACGCCTTTCAGAATATTTTGGTATTTGATCAGATGTTCTTTGGCGTCAACCGTGACCGCCTGCCGGAAATCGCCAAGGAATATTATGAATTGTATCCGGAACAGCTGGAGGGCTTTGACGGGAGCTGGAAGGACGTTGTCACCAGCGGCAGCTTTGAAGAGCGGTGTCGCATTGCCCTGCAGCAGTGCTGCAAGGCGGGATATTTTCGGCAGGACGATTTGGAAACCATGATTGAGGTGCCGCGCTATCTATTTATGGGCTACCTGCACGAGGCGATCCTTTCTCCCGACGATACGCAGAAGATGCAGCGGCTTTCGCAGGAATGTATGAACTATCTGAAACGATTTTTCCGGATGCATCGGCAACGATAATGGATGAGGAAGCACAGGCGGTTGCCTGCGCCGCCCAAGGAAACAACACAATGCAATACAACAGCGAGGAGAAAAGGGAATGGTTTCTTTCCGTATACCAGCTTTTCTTTCTTGTTTGTCATACAAAAGGGACGTCTGTGCGGCGTCCCTTTTGTTGTCGTGCGATCGCGCCGATTCGGCAGGGAATGTGGAATCTCCCATCCATACGCAAAGCAAATAGTGGTCTCCGGATAACGGCAGAAGCTTCGCGAAGGACAGACAGGGATTCCCTGACAGATAACCATTAGGGGACTATTCTGACTTTTTGCCCATAATATCAACCCGTATCGCTTTCATCGTTGTGCAAAAAAAAATTTCTTAAAAATTATTTCTGCTTTCTAACTATTCCAAACAAAAAACGAGTTAATTTTCAGAAAATCCTAAGAATGCGCAACATTTGATAGCATTTATATCATATTTTGATGTTATGTTGATGAGTGTCGGGTATATTGCGCAAAAAAGGGAGTTATGTTATACTGAAGTCATAAAGTTTGTGTTATTTTTTGGGTTACTTTTGAAAAATCCGAAAATACAGTTGTGGGATTGGAGGAAAAAACCATGAACTTTAACTTGACCAGGGAGCAGGAGCTGATTCGGAAGTCCATGAAGGAGTTTACCGAAGCAGAAGTAAAGCCGATCGCTGCTGAGACTGATCGTACAGCAGAGTATCCGAAGGAGACGATTGATCAGCTGTTCCGCTATGGCGTAATGGGCATGTGCGTACCGAAGGAATACGGTGGAGCGGGCGCAGATGACATTTCCTGTGCCATTGCAATCGAAGAGCTGTCCAAGCAGTGTGCTTCGACCGGTGACATTGTCGCTACGCACAACGGTCTGTGCTGCGGACCGATCATCAACTTCGGTACGGAAGAGCAGAAGAAGAAGTATCTGCAGATGCTGACTACCGGCGGCAAGGTAGGTGCATTTGCACTGACCGAGCCGGACGCAGGTTCGGATGCTTCCAAGGGCACCACGGTTTGTGAGGATGCCGGCGATCATTGGGTTATGAACGGCTCCAAGATCTTTATTACCAACGGTTATGTTGCAGACGTATTTGTTGTTTTTGCAATGACCGATCCGTCCAAGGGCACGAAGGGCATCTCTGCATTTATCGTAGAGAAGGATTTCCCGGGCTTCTCGGTTGGTCGTCATGAGGAAAAGCTGGGTCTGCACGGTTCCCCGACGGCAGAAATTGTTTTCCAGGATTGCATTATCCCGAAGGAAAACCTGCTGGGCAAGATGGGCAAGGGCTTCAACATTGCAATGAATACGCTGGACGGCGGTCGTATCGGTATTGCGGCACAGGCTCTGGGTATTTGCGAGGGCGCAATGGATGAGGCTGTTCAGTATGCAAAGGGTCGTGTTCAGTTCGGTCGTTCGATTGCGAAGTTCCAGAATACGCAGTTCCTCTTTGCTGACATGGAGGTTGCTATCAACGCAGCTCGTCTGCTGACCTATTCTGCTGCTGCTACCAAGGGCGAGGGCAAGCGCTTCACCAAGGAAGCGGCTATGGCTAAGCTGTTTGCATCCGAGGCGGCAATGAATATCACGACGAAGGCTGTTCAGGTATTCGGCGGCTACGGCTACACCCGTGACTATCCGGTTGAGCGCATGATGCGTGATGCGAAGATCACGGAGATCTACGAGGGTACGTCGGAAATTCAGAGAGTCGTCATCTCTGGCAACATCCTGGGCAAGTAAGTGAAGGAGGAAACTGTATCATGAAATACATCGTTTGTGTAAAGCAGGTACCGGATACGT
>CAVBHI010000008.1:0-4971 GCA_963595115.1 bacterium | reverse complement strand
CATCAAGGATCGCTGCCTGTATATCCGCGTGATGGACTACAAAAGCGGAACGAAAAAATTTGATCTATCCGATCTGTGGTACGGACTGAATATGCAGCTGATGATTTATCTGTTTGCCATTCAGGATGAGGGCAGCGCGTACTATCGCCGCCGTCTGGCGCAGGAGTTTGACCGAATTGCCCCTGCCGGTGCGCTGTATGTTCCGATCAAAGAGGCTGTGGTCAGCGCACCGCGCGGCACGGAGGATGCCGAACTGAACACCATGCGTGAAAAGCTGCTGCGCCGCTCCGGTCTGCTTCTGGATGACGCGGAGATTTTGCAGGCGATGGAGCACAGTCTTGCCGGTGACGGGCGGTTTTTGCCGGTCGGCATGAAAAAGGACTTTTCGTGGAAATCCTCGTCACGCAGCAGTCTGGCGTCCATGGAGCAGATGGGCAAGCTATACCGTCATATTCAAAAGACGCTGGGGCAAATGGGACGGGCAATGCTCGACGGTGATGTAGAAGCTCATCCCGTGGTCAAGGGCAAGCAGGACACCGCATGCACATGGTGTCCGTATGCCGCCGTGTGCCAATATGACGAGAGCCTCGGCGACCGAAGCCGACCGGCATATCACCGTTCGGCGCAGCAGGTCTGGGACGCAATGGAACAGGAGGGAAAGCCATGAGTACAAATTGGACCGAGCAGCAGCGGGCGGTTATCGCCAATCGAGGCGGCACGCTGCTGGTTTCTGCGGCGGCGGGCTCCGGTAAAACCGCCGTGCTGGTTGAGCGCGTGCTGCGGCGCATTACCGATCCGGAACACCCGTGTGACATCGACTCCTTCCTGATTGTGACGTATACGCGGGCGGCGGCGAGCGAGATGCGCGGCAAGATTGCAGCTGCGCTGACCGCACTGGCAGCGGAGAACCCGAACAATGCCTCTCTGCGGCGGCAGCTCATGCTGGTGCATCGAGCGTCGATTACAACGGTGCACGCGTTTTGTATGTCGTTGCTGCGTGAGCATTATTTTGAGCTGGGGCTGACACCCGAATTCGGCATGGCGGACGACAGCCAAATCCAGTCGATTCAAACCGAGGTGCTGGAGGATGTGCTGGAGCAGTGCTATGCCGGCAATGACGCAGGCTTTGCTCTGCTGGCAGATGTGATGGGGGCTGGACGGGATGACCGCAAGCTGAGCGCGGTCGTTCTGGAGACCTTTCACACCATGCAGTGCTCTCCGAACCCGCAAAAGCAGCTGGAGCAATATCGCGACAGTTATGAAAAACCATTTGACCGTTTTGTGGACACGGCATGGGGGGCACAGCTGCAAAAAAAAGCAGAGGAAATGACGCGGTACGGCATTGCTCTGCTGGACAGCGCTTTGGAGGAAATGCAGGGACTGCCGGATGTTCTGGAAAAATACGAGCCGGCGTTTTTAGCCGATCGCACGGAAGCACTGGCGCTGCTGACTCTGCTGGTGGACGGCGCGTGGGATGCGGCGGTGGAGCAGTGCCGCAAGCTGTGCGCGTCACGCGCGCGGCTGAGTGCGGTGCGCGGCTATCCGGATCCGGATTTTCTCGACCGGCTCAAGCAGATGCGCGAGGGCTGGAAAGACCTGTCCAAGGACATGAGCGAAAAGGTGCTGTGCCTGACCGAAGCGGAAATTCGGGAGGATCAGGCGAGGATGTCTCCGGCGGTCGGCGCGTTGTGCGACACCGTACAGGCGTTTTCCGCCGCGTTTGCGGAGGAAAAACGGCGGAGATCCGTGCTGGATTTCAATGATTTGGAGCATTATGCGCTTCAGCTTCTGGTGCAGGAAGACGGACAGCCGACACCGCTTGCCAGAGAGCTGAAATTCACGGAGATTATGGTGGATGAATATCAGGATACCAACGCCGTGCAGGACGCGATTTTCCGCGCCGTGAGTGAGGATGAGAGCAATATCTTTATGGTCGGCGACGTCAAGCAGAGCATTTACCGCTTCCGTCAGGCGAATCCAGCGATTTTCTTGCAGAAATATAAGCAGTATCGCGATGCGGAGGATGTGACGGACGGCGCGCCGCGGCGCATTGTGCTGTCGAAAAACTTCCGATCTCGACCAGAGGTGCTCACGAGCGTCAACACGCTGTTTGAACAGGTGATGAGCGAGGGCCTAGGTGATTTGGAATACACCGACCGCGAGGCGCTGCATCCGGGCGCAGTGTATCCGGAATCCGAGGAGGACTATCGGACGGAGCTTTGCATGCTGGAGACCGGCTCGGACGAGGAGGACGCCCCCGAACGCATCCAATTGGAAGCGGATTTTTGTGCACAAAAAATTCGGCATATGCTGGACAACGGCTTTCGCGTCACCGATAAGCAGACGCGGCAGCTGCGCCCATGCCGTCCGAGCGATTTTGTTATTCTGATGCGGTCAGTCAGTATGCGCCTGCCGATCTACCAAAGCGCCTTGCAGCGCTACGCCATCACGGCGAGTGGTGACACAGAGGATGAAATTTTGACCGCACCGGAGGTACTCACCGCGATTTCCCTGCTGGAGACGCTGGACAATCCCCATCAGGATCTGCCGTTGCTGGCGGTGCTGCGTTCGCCGCTCATCGGCTTTTCCGAAGAGGAGCTGGCAGAAATCCGCCTGACGCAGAAGGATGTCGATTTCTATACCGCCCTGCGTGCGGCGGCACAGGAGCGGGCAGATGTCCGAACATTCTGTGAAAAGCTGGACGATTGGCGCATTCAAGCGGCGGATTTGACCGTGCAGCAGCTGCTGTGGATGCTGCTGAACGAGACAGATGCCATGGCGGTTTACGGCGCAATGCCGAACGGAAAGAATCGCCAGCGCAATCTGACCGCACTGCTGGAGCGCGCCGCACAATTTGAGGCAGGATCAAGCCGCGGATTGTTTGCGTTTGTACGCGCCATGCGTGATCTGCGTGAGCAGGGAAATGGCATGAATATCTCAGGTAATGCAGCGGCAACCGATGCGGTGCGCATCATGACCATTCACAAGTCCAAGGGCTTAGAATTTCCTATCGTCCTGCTGACGGATTGCAGCAAGCGGTTTAATGAAACGGATTTGACCCGTCCTGTGCTGCTGCATGAACAGCTGGGCATTGCGATGAAGTGCTTTGACCGGACGCGCGGGCTGCAATATGACGGAGCGGATCGATTGGCATTGGCATCCCGTATGCGTGACGAGGATGTCAGTGAAGAGCTTCGCGTTTTATACGTCGGCATGACGCGGGCAAAGGAAAAGCTCATTGTGACCGCATCCTTTGATAATGTCACAAAAGCGGTACGCCGTTGGGAGCTGCTGGCGTCGCTGAATCCCATTCCGGCATATGCCCTGCGCGCGGCAAATCAATATAGCACCTGGCTTGGCGCGGCGCTGCTTCGCTGCCCCAGCGGCACGCTGCTGCGGGCATCCTGTGTCACACCGCCGCCGCTGGCGGTATCCGGCAACGATGGTTGGCAGATCTATCAAATTCCGTATACACAGATCGGGCAGGAGGTACAGGAGCAGCCGTTGCAGTTTCAGCCGTTACCGGAGAATGCGGTTGCCCTGCCGGAATTGATGCCCTATCCGGCTCAAGCGCTGGCGAATCTGCCGTCCAAGCTGACGGCAACCGCAATTGCGGGAAGCTTTCGCGCAGAGGAGGCCGGAGAAGGGACACCAAAGCCCCAGCGTCCGCCAGAGTCCCTGCGTCGCCCATGCTTTATCCGCGGAGAACGACCGATGACACCGGCACAGATCGGCACAGCGCATCATTTGTTCCTACAATTCTGTGATTTCGATGTGTGTATGACAGCGGACGGACGACAGCAAGAGCTTAACCGTCTGCGAGAACGGCATATTTTAAGCGAAGAGCAGGCAGATGCCATTTCCCTGCCACTCATCGGACGTTTCTTTGACTCTACACTGATGCGGCAAATGCGGCAGTCGGATGAGCTGCGGCGGGAATTCAAATTCTCCGTACTCGTTCCGGCGGCGGATTATTTGCCGGAGGCGGCGGATATGCCGGAGGAAGAGGTCTTATTACAAGGCGTTGTAGACTGTCTGTTTGCGACATCGGCGGGATATATCATTGTAGACTTCAAAACCGACCGCATTCGACGGGGTGCGGAAGCCGAACGCGCGGAGCGATACCGCCCACAGCTGGAAGCGTACCGACGGGCAGTACAGCTGGTGTTTGACCGTCCGGTTGCCGGATGCGTGCTCTACTTCCTGCAAACCGGAGCAAGCGTGCGCTTATAAAAGACTTGTTCTTCGGTGGTCTGATGTCTAAAAAGAAAATGTCGATTATCAAAAAATTTATCTTGCAATTGCCTGTTCTGTGTGGTATTATGATTTCATGACTGTAAGGCTTATGCGGAAAGAGGTGAAATAAGAATGAAGGAAGGAATCCATCCGAAGTACGTACCGACGACGATCCGTTGTGCTTGCGGCGCTGTTTATGAGACTGCTTCTACGAAGGAGAATATCTCTGTCGAGATTTGTTCCAAGTGCCATCCGTTCTTTACCGGTAAGCAGAAGCTTGTAGATACTGGCGGACGCGTTGACCGCTTTAAGAAGAGATTTAATCTGGACAAGTAATCAAGTAAGAGACTGTGGTTTTACCGCAGTCTCTTTTTGTTTCCGGTCTTATGAGGATACTGTGTTCCCTATTTGCATTCCCATGCGCAAGGTATCGGTGCGGCAAGGGTATCCTCCCTGTTTTATTCCGTTCGGCTCGGGTGGAGGTAGCGAGTTCTCTTACATACAACAAGCCCAACCACTTCCGTGATTGGGCTTTAACTGGAGCGGATGACGAGGCTCGAACTCGCTATCACACCCTAAAAAATCTGCGATTTTTCAGGGAACCCGTACCTCAATCCTATCCGCCTTCGGCTCGGGTGGAGGTAGCGAGTTCTCTTACATACAACAAGCCCAACCACTTCCGTGATTGGGCTTTAACTGGAGCGGATGACGAGGCTCGAACTCGCTATCACACCC
>CAVBHI010000007.1:0-12319 GCA_963595115.1 bacterium | reverse complement strand
GTACTACATTCCGCAGCTGGGCGGCTTCGTTCCGGCGCGTGATGAGAATCTGGAAACCACCGCCAAGGGCGTTTACGTTGCTGGCGACGTATCCTGCATCGAAGAAGCTACCGCAGCTATGATCGAAGGCAGCATCGCCGGTGTAGCCGCTGCAATTTCTACCGGAATGAATCATCCGGAAGTTCTTGCAAAGCGCGAAGACTACATTGCACAGCTGGCTGATCTCCGCGCAGGTAAGACTGGTGCTAAGATCCGCAATGGTCTGGCAATGATGGACTAAGAGGAGGAATAAGAAGTGGCTGTGACATTAGAAAATTCCGGCATTGCTAGCCGTGAAATGTTTGAAGCGCTCTTGCCCTCTGCGGAGCGGAGAGCCAAGGGTCCGTACGTAGTCATGGAATGCTATGAGGATATTCCGTGCAACCCATGCAAGACGAGCTGCAAATTTAATGCAGTAAAGATGGACGCTCTGAACGAGTGCCCGAAGCCGATTTATGATGACTGCACCGGCTGCGGCAACTGCGTTGCCAAGTGCCCCGGTCTGGCATGTTTTGTAATCAACGAGACGGTTGGCAACGGCAAGGTTGACATCACGTTCCCGTTTGAGATTTGCCCGTTGCCGAAGAAGGGCGACATCGTTGACGCTCTCGGTCGTGACGGTTCTGTTGTAGGCAAAGCTGAGATCATTAGAGTTCTGGACAGCGCCCGTATGGATCACACCAACGTTATCACCATGCGTGTGGACGCCGACCTCATCTATGATGCCCGCAACATTAAGTTTTGAAAGGAGGACGACATAATGGACGAAAGCAAAATCATCCTCTGCCGTTGTGAAAACGTATCTCTGGCGGATCTGCACGCACTGCTGGATTCCGGCCTTGACAATATGCAGGAGATTAAGAAGACCTGTCGCTGCACGATGGGTCCGTGCCAGGGTCGTACCTGCAAGGAAATGATTGCTCGCGAAATCGCGAATTATCTTGGAGTAAAGGTTGACGATCTGGATATTCCGGTTAGCCGTATCCCGATCAAGCCGATCACGTTTGGACAGATTGTTGGAGGTGACATCTAAACATGAAGAAAACAGCTGATGTTGTAGTAATCGGCGGCGGTAACGCTGGTACTTCCGCTGCGTATCACCTCGCAAAGCTCGGCGTGAAAAATGTCGTTCTGGTTGAGCAGCAGTACACCCCGTTTGGTGGTTCCGGACGCTGTGCGGCAATGTTCCGTGCACAGTTTGCGACCGATGCTCTGCTGCGTGTCGCTCGTCTGTCGATTGATGAGTTCGATGTGCTGGGTGAAATGACCGGCTATGGCGACTTGGAAATTTCCAAGGGCGGCTACCTGCTCCCGTTCTATACGGAAGAGCAGAAGATTCAGGCAGAAAAGAACGTTGCTCTGCAGAAGCAGTACGGATTTGACTCCTATGTACTCGACCCGAAGGGTTGTAAGGAGGTTTCTCCGTATCTGGATGTCAACGATGGCATGCTCGGCGGTACCTGGAATACCGATGAGGGCGTTATCAACCCGATGAAGATCGCCCTGAGCTACAAGTATGCGGCTCAGAAGATGGGCGTTGAATTCTATAACTACACCAAGGTTACGGGCATCCGTGTCGAAAACGGCGAGGTTCAGGCTGTTGAGACCGACAAGGGCGACATTGAGACTCATTGTGTTGTAAACGGCGCTGGTGAGTGGGGCAAGTTCATCGGTCGTATGGCTGGCGTCTCTATCCCGCTGGAGCCGGAAAAGCATCAGATCGTTGTTACTGAGCCTCTGGAATACATCAAGGCTCCGATGATTTACTCCCTGAACAAGTGGCATACCTACATTGTACAGGTTAAGCATGGCGGTTTCCTCTGTGGCTGGTCTGATCCGGACGTTGAAGCTGGCGTTATCGACTTCAAGCCGGAGTGGAAGGTTCTCGAAGAGATCGCTCGCCGCTGCACCATCCAGGTACCGGCACTGAAGGACGTTCGTATCATCCGTCACTGGGCTGGTCAGTACGGCAACTTGCCGGATCACTCCATTGTTGTCGGTGAAGCTCCGGAGGTTAAGGGCTTCTTCAATGCATTGGGTGCTACGAAGGCTACGATGTTCGCTCCGGGTCTTGGTATCCTCGCTGCTGGCGCAGTGGTTGGCGATACCTCAATGGTGCCGGATATGCAGCCGTACACGCTGGATCGTTTTGAAAAGGGCATCCTGATTCATGACCCGGCTCTGCTGTAATTTTCATCTCATTTTTGTTTCGGACTGCTGAACGATATTATCCTTCCTATTGATTAGCAGGTAAATACACAGGCATAGACTGCTATTCCCCAGCCACGGGAATGCTGTCTATGTCTGTTTTCTTACCTTTTTCTTCCATGCAACATTTTCTTGCGTTTTTGCCGCATAAAGCTTTGAAAATGGTCTTTTTTCTTTCGATTTCTTGTCATTTCGTTGATATTTTCTTGACAAAATTTGTGAGCCGGAGTAAAATGAATAATGTAGATTGGGAGCAAAAGCGTTCCCATATGGTTTCTATTGGCGCAGAAAAATGTCATGGAGTTGAGTAACATGTATAAGACAAATTTTGATTTCATCGTGGAGCGTGCCAAAGCATCGCTGAAGCCGCTTCGAGTCGCTGTCGCCGGCGCAGATTCCGAAAACATCCTACAGGGCATCTTTGATGCCGTGGACGCAGGCTTTGTCGAAGCAACGCTGGTCGGCAACGAAGAAAAAATCAACGTTCTGCTGAAAAGGCTGAAGCTGGCAGACAAGCCCTATACCCTGGTCACGGAGAATGACGAAAACGCAGTCGTTCAGACCTCTATTGACCTGATCCGCAGCGGAAAGGCCGATGGACTTCTGCGTGGCAGCACACAGACCCGTGATTTTTTGCTTCCGATTTTGGACAAGAAAAACGGTCTTGTCCCGACCGGCAACCTGCTGACGCACATTGCTCTGCTCAAGCTGCCGGATTATGAACGCCTGCTCGCCATTTCCGATGTAACGATGTTAGTTCGTCCAAATATCAGTGAGCGCAAGCAGGTTGTCCAGAACATGGTTCATACGCTGAATGCGCTGGGTTACGATCACCCGAACATCGCTCTGCTGTCTTTGGTTGAGACACCGGCATTCCATATGCCGGATACCATTGAGTCACAGACGATTGTACATGACCACCAGGACACCCCAATTGCCGACTGTGAGCTGATCGGTCCGATTTCGTATGACTTGATTATCAGCAAGGAAGCAGCGCGTCTCAAGAACTACGATTGCCCGCTGTGCGGTGAATTTGATGGTATTGTCGTGCCGAATCTGCTGACTGGCAATCTGCTGGTCAAGGCATTACAGATGCATGACCATTCCACCAGCTGTGGTGTCATCGTCGGCGCAACTGTTCCAATCGCCATCACTTCCCGTTCGGACAGCCGCGAAAAGGTATTCCTTTCTCTGGCTGCCTGCGCTGCCATTCCGGTACAGAGCGCAGAATAACATTTTACTCGAATTTGCAACGCCCCGTCCTGCATAAAACAGGACGGGGCGTTTTTTGATTGCTTACCAGGAACTGTCAGCGTAAATCGACTGAAAATCTGCACTACACACAAAAATTACAGCTCAATTTCGTGCGGCTCTTCAATCCTCTGGTGACCATGATTTCTGCACCTCATCAATTTGGAGTACGCCGTCTGTCCGTGCAGCAACCTGGTACTTGTCCTCATATACAATTTCACCCGGATAGTTTGTGTAAACGAGATAATACGGATGCTTGTACCGATCGAGCAGCCACAGCGCCGGACGTATCATCTTCATCATTTCCTCCGAATTTTCGGTTTTGAACCAACATACGACTGCCTCTTGACTTTTGCACGGCGGTGGCCATGGAAGGTTTTCTGCAAACCAGCTGTCGATTTCCATATACAAATCGGCATCCTCGCCCTCCATAACCTCGTCCTGTATGAGCTGCATACACATGCTGAATATACCCTTTGCGTGCATGGTATTTCTCGCCAGTTCTTTTCCTTGTATCCGGACATATTTGAACTTCATCTTACTCATGCCAGTCCTTTTTCCTCCTCGCCGACAAGCTGATATTCCACAGACTTAAAAGCTGTACATCCGTAGGCATCTTACTTGATCGTCAGAATATCGGAGAATCCCGTCACTTCAAAGATCTCCTGTATCTCGTCACAGACATTCGTAACAGCCATTGCTCCCTGCTTGTTCATAATCTTCTGTGCCGAGAGAAGCACACGAAGTCCAGCAGACGAGATATACTCCAGCTTGGCAAAGTCAAAGACAAGGCTTTCTACACCGGCAATATTTCCTTTTACGGTCGTCTCAAGCTCCGGTGCCGTCGTTGTATCCAGTCTGCCCGCAAGAGACAGCTCCAGCTCTGTTCCGTTCACTTTCTTATTGATGCTTAACATGATCGTTCCTCCTTGAGAAAATCTAATTTTGACTTATACAATTACAATCTCTTCACGATAGTCAGGATATTCTTCCCATCTCTGTACTCATATCGCATATCATCCATGGTGTTTTTGACCATAAATATTCCAAGTCCACCGACAACCCGCTCTTCTGCCGAAAGTGTCACATCCGGATCTTCCTTTGCAAGGGGATTATAGGGAATTCCCTCATCCGTAAAGGTAATCATTCCCTCAGCTGGAGTTCCCGCTGTTTCCACCCGTATTTTTACCTTTCCGGTTGCGGGCGCATATGCATAGTGTGCAATATTTACAAAGATTTCCTCCACCGCGATATTCATCTGCATCTGCGCCTTCCTTGAGCAGTCTGCTTTTTCAAGCCGTGCATTCACAAATGCCAGCACTTCCTGCAAATTATCGGTTCGCGCTTCAATCTCTATCTCATATTCACTCGCCATTGGTTCTCCCTTTCTTCCCCGATATTCCATGCAGAGCATGGTAAGGTCATCAAACTGTTTTGCATCCTTTACAAAGTCATCTACAGCAGCTTGAACCTGTTGTAGAATTCCTCTCGGTTCTGCACCTGCTTCGCGGTTCAGGGCTTCTATCATCCGTTGTATCCCAAAACACTTGTCGCCGGCATTCATAGCCTCCGGTACGCCATCCGTATAAAGGAACAGCTTTGCACCCGATTCCAGCTGTAGCTTGTACTCTTTGTATTTCACGCCCTCCATGCCGCCAATTACAAAGCCATGCTTGTCCTTATATAAAGCAAAGCAGCCATCGGGATAACGAATCACCGGATATTCGTGACCGGCATTGGCAGCCGTAAGCAGTCCGGTCGATAATTCCAAAATTCCAAGCCAGACCGTAACAAACATTTCTTCCTGGTTATTGGAGCAGATCGCGGCGTTCGTGTCCTCCAAAATTTGAGCCGGTGATTTCCCAAGCATGGCATTGTTTGCAAGGATAATCTTCGATGCCATCATGAAAAGCGCCGCAGGGATACCCTTTCCGGATACGTCTGCCATAACCATGCACAAATGGTCATCATCAACCATGAAAAAGTCATAGAAATCACCGCCAACCTCTTTTGCCGGTGTCATAGTGGCATAGATATCAAATTCTTCTCGATTGGAAAACTCCATATCGGGCAGCATATCTGCCTGTATTCTTGTCGCAAGAGCCAGCTCCGTGCCTATACGTTCCTTCTCTGCCGTTATCGTCGCAATATGGTTCAGATAATGATCGATCTCATCGGCAAGATCCGCGACATCCTCTGACAGCCGACCGATCTCATTGTTGGCGCGGATCTTTTTTAGATTCCCGATAACCGTTTTGCTGTCCTTCGTTTCCTTGTAAATATGTATATTTCGCTGTACTTGTTTGAGCGGATGCAATACCGCCAGATAGATCAGAATCAAACACAAAAGAGACAGGAAAATCTGATGCGCGACAGAAACAACCGTCTCCTGTATGGTTTGTTTCATTTTCTCCGTACGCAGCGCCGACAGATTGTATGTCATTCCGATCAGCGCCGGCTGACCATCCACCTTCCCCAGATAGGAATAATAATCTACGTAGTCGCCCGCATCTGCCAAATGTCCTGTGTCCTGCACAGCGCTTCTCATCGCCTCCTGTAGGCTCTTGGACACCGTCGTTTCGACTCCCAACGGATATACTTCCTTATAATCCGTACCTCTTACCGCGCCTTCCTCCGCCGCGCTGAAAAGAAAAAACTGTGTCTTATAGGATTCATCCGTCAGCACGCAAAACAGGAATTCCACATTCCAGCTCCGTTTTATTTCGTTGATTCGGGTAATCAGCCATGAATAAGCGATCTCCGCATATAGCTTCTGGTCTTCGTCCGACATCTCCTTGAGCTCCTGCTCATCAACATATTTCAGCTGAATTCCGGGATGGCGCTTACTGAGCAGGCGGCTCTTGGTCTCGGTCGCAGTTCCGCTATCGTAGGTAACATCGTATTCTATATCAAGCTCATCACTGTGCTCATACCAATACCGCATCAGCCATTCGTATGCCGGATATTCTTTTACCGACATCGCCACTTCATCGGCAACAATCGATGCACAATTTACCGTCTGCTTCTTTACATTGGAATGCGTAAGCGTGCCCTGTATACTGAATACCAGTATGCCAGTAACCAAAACACCCATTACAAACAGCGTCGCAACCTGCACAAGTATACCGTTTCTCCGTTTTTCCATCCCGCTTTTCTCCGCTGATACGTCCGAGCAGCACGGCAAGCTCTGCCACATCGCCCACTCTATTCGCCATAATTCTCAATGGCGATGACTTGGTTGTCATCCTATTACTGCGCGAAAACGCCACGCAACATAATAGTATCATAACATCCCATGAAAAGCAATGTGACAATCCTCTTGCATCCAGAAATTTCAAGTTCTTCGTCGTGGATGCGCTTTCCGTCTCGCTGATCGCAGCAGAAATATGATTTTTTTTGGGGGCGGATTACTCCGCCCCCCAAAAATTAAAAAAAGTTTATTGTCCAGGAAAGCCAATCGCGTCCCAGACAACCGTTTTTTACTGCTCCGAAAGTCCTCCTTCTGCTGTCTGCGGCATTCTCGTATAGGTCTTAACTCCAAACATAAAATAGACAATATGACACGCCCAGACACCGCCAAGAATGGCACAAGGACTGTACAAAGTCTTATAGAACATCATCGCGAAGCCGATCGACATAAGCAGTGTGACCGTTATCATAACCTTAACCTTAGTTTTTCTTGTCATTCCCTGACTTCTTACAAAGCACGCAAGGTTATTTTTATACAGGCTTGTGCCGGTGAACCAGCGATGCAATCTTTCCGAGCTTTTGCTGAAGCTAAACAATGCCAGCATCAGAAACGGAAATGCCGGAAGCATCGGAAGCACTACTCCGACAGCTCCCAGTCCTACGCCGAGAAAGCCAAGCGTGATCCACAACATCTTTTTAAGCTTCATTTTCTTCCTCCAATCGCTTTGCTTCCCTCCTGCTTTCCATCACATGACGAAGCGCCATAACAGGATGATATAGCATCATTCTCGGTCCGGAAAAACGCATAACAGCACGAATTTTTTCCCGCATATCGGGTTTATAGCAGTGCACTTTGCAGTTGGAACAGAAGGTCTTGGTTTCCATAAAGGGACAGGTATCGCTGCGGAGCATCGCATAATCCAGAAGAGCTTGACAGTCATGGCAAAGTCCATGCTTTGTTTCGTGCTTTCTCCGACAGTACAACCGAATCATCCAGGCGACAATCCGCTTTTCTCGTTTCCTCTTATTGTTCATGTTGCGCATACATCCGCCCTCCCGCGACGCGATAGATGCGGTCGGCAATCGCCATGGTCGATTCACGATGGGATACGAGAATAATGCTCTTTTTATATTTTTGTTCTTTCAACGCCTTCAAGATGATGCCTTCATTAATGCTGTCCACATTGCTTGTCGGTTCATCCAGTAAAATCAATTCACTGCCGCGCAAAAATGCACGCGCAAGACCAATGCGCTGTTTCTCACCGGCAGAAAGATTATCTCCCAACGCGCCAACCCTTGTTTGATAACCATCGGGTAAGGTGAGAATAAAATCATGAACCGAAGCCATCTTGCAAGCCTGCTCCAGCTCCTCCATTGAGGCATTGCGTTTTGCAATGCGCAGATTATCCTCAATGGTTTCATCAAAGAGATACGTTACCTGACTCACCATCGTTACATTGTCAAGCAGATTGTCGGTTTCTATGCGGTCAATATCAATGCCATTGTAGTTGATTTCTCCCCCGTCCTTCTGCCAGAAGCGAAGCAGCAGCTTGAGAAACGTCGATTTCCCGCAGCCGGATTCCCCTACGATTCCGATAATCTCACCCTTTTTCGCGTGCATACAGATATTCTTCAGCACCTCGGTTTCCTGATCGTAGGAGAACGAAAGATCCTTTACCGCAAGGTCGTGATATTCCATTCGCTTCCCGTCCCTGATCGGCGTTACAGCAGGCTCTTCGGACAAGAGGTTGAGAACGCGATCACCAGAGGCAAAGGTCTGGGTCAAATTGCCGGGCAGAGCAGAGATTGCAATGACTGGACCAAACGAGCCGAATACGGCAACGACACCAATTATCATCCTGCCGACAGACAGCATATTTTGTTCTACCAGCAAGATGCCAACGGCAAGCGTAAGCAGAATAAAGAGGGATACGCAAAGCTCGGTCGCTGCCGCAGCCCGGCTGGTATCGTGCTTCATCTTTTTCGTCTCAGCGAGGAGAAGATCGGAACGATCGCTGACTTCTTTTTCACGCTTCTTGCCCACGTTATTGAGTACAATATCTTTCATTCCCTTGATGCTGTCAAGGAAATAGGCGTTAAACGAAGCAAACTCCGCTCGATAGCGAACGCCACTTGCCTTCAGCCTATCAGAGGAAATCATCGGCAGGATAATGCCAACGGTAAGAAATCCAATTAGCGCCATAAACGCCAGCCACCAGCTTGACACAACGCCGACAAACAAAACCACACAGGCGGAAACAATTACTGCAATACAAATGGGTGAAATGGTGTGCGCATAGAACACTTCCAGCGTTTCAATGTCCGAGGTAATCATCGCGATAATCGCGCCCTTTTGTTTGCTCTCCAGCTTTGCCGGACAGAGCACCCGCAATGCCGTAAAGATTTTATCGCGAAGAACCGCAAGCAGCCGGAACGCAATATAATGATTGCTGTATTGCTCCAAATAACGGAGCAGACCGCGAAGGACACCGCAGCCAACAGCAAACGTAATAATCACCGCATAGGACAGCTCCATGGGTTCGCCGAGCGCCTTTGCAATGCCGACAGCCCCCATCAGAGTAACACCCATGGCGCAGAGAAAGCCGGCTGAGCCGTTGATAACGGCAAGAATCATGATATACGTAAGGCTGCCGAGGAACAGGATAAGGCTGGTCATTATTTTAGCTCCACTGCGACGGAGCGGTTGTTTCTTCCTCATACGCTTGCCTCCACATACCCTTCTTCCAGCTCCTTCTGCATTGTATAGAGCTTGGCGTAGCTGCCGTTTCGTTGCATTAATTCCATGTGTGTTCCGCTTTCTTTCACTTTGCCCGATTCCATATAATAAATCAAGTCCGAGGGAATCACGTTGGCAAGGCGGTGGGAGATGACAATCACTGCCTTTGTCTTAGAAAGCTCCTTGATGTTTTTCATAATAATCGCTTCGCTTTCTACGTCGATGTTGCTGGTTGCTTCATCGAACACATAGATGTCCTTATTCGCCACAAGATTAACCGCGAGAGCAAGACGCTGCTTCTGACCGCCGGAGATATTTGCCGCATCCTCGGTAATCATTTTATCTAACCCGCCGTTTTCACGAATAAATTCAGCAAGGTTTACTTTTTCAAGGGCAGTATATATTTCTTCATCGGTCGCAGTGGCGTTAGCGAGCGCAAAGTTTTCTCGTATCGTTTCATTGAAAATATACGTATTATAGCTGACGACCGATAGATGAGAATAGTAATTCTCGCGGGAAAGCCGTTCCAATGGCTTTCCTCCGACCGTAATCGTTCCAGAGTTCGGACGGAATGCACCAAACAGCATATTGACCACTGTCGATTTTCCACAGCCGGATTCCCCCACAATGGATGTCATTCCCCTGCGCGGAAAGGTCATGGATACACAATGAAGTACATTGCGTTGTCCATCATAAGCGAAGGTTACTTTTTCCATCTTCAGCTCTGTATCAAGCACGGCTTCTTCGCCCCAAACCGGATCCGGTTGTGCCAGAAGCGAGAGAATCTTTTTGCCCGCACTCGCTCCGTTCATCGCTACGTGAAATGCCGCGCCGAATGCCCGAAGCGGTAAGAAAACTTCGACCGCGATGAGAATAAGAAACAATCCTGCAACCGGAGATAATCCCCCGTTTGCAACGCGAACCACTGCAATCGCAATGCCAAGGCCAGCTCCGCCATAGGCGATAAGATCCATAATGGTAGTGCTGACAAGCTGCATCACAAGCACCTTCATCGTGATTTTGCGGAATTCTTCACTCGTTTCATGCATTTTCACATGCTGTATGCCATCCGCCTTAAAAATCTTCAATTCTTTTAATCCCTGAACGCTATCGAGAAAGCTGTCTCCCATTGAGGTGTACTTCCCCCAATACGTAGCAAAAACCTTTTTCGCATACTTGGAAACGGCAAGGATGGATACCGGAATCAGTGGAACGCACGCAAGAAGAACCACTGCCACACGCCATTCAACCCATACCGTAATGAAAAACAAAAGGATAGGCGCTATCATAGCGTAGAAAAACTGCGGTATGTAGGAGGAAAAATAGAGATCAAGCTGCTCTACGCCTTCCATGGATACCTGCGTCAGTCCCGCCATACTCATTCCGTCCGTCGAACGAACTCCCAGTTTTATGATTTTATGATATACTTTTTCACGCAGCTCCTTCTTTGCGTGTCTGCCAAGGGCATCTCTTTGATCGCCAAGCGCACAGGTGCTGATATAGCGGACAGCGATCCCAATTGCAGCGCCCGCCAGTGGCATCCAAAAGATACTTGCACCGCCGCTGTATTCATCGTAGTGAACGGCAAGATAGATTGCCCAGCAGATACAGGCGGTAATACCTATATTGGCAAGCAGACCAAGCACCATCCATGCCACGCAGGAAAAGATATATTTTTTGTTTTCCCCAAGCAAGCGGAGCAGGTTCTTGTCTATCATGATTTTCTCCCCCTTAAACCAGTTGGCTTCAAGCAACTTAATGCCACAGCAATCGCGGACACGAACAGAGTTGGCGTCCGTTAATTTCTATATATCTACCATAAAACACAAAATAAATCAAGATATTTGGGCAAAAAAACATACTGTACACAAAAAGTTGCACAGTATGTCTGATATTATCGGTATACGATTTTTTCAAGTGAATCCAATGCATTGAGCATATCGCTGTACATTACTTGTGCGATCCGAATCGGTTGTAGCGGAATGCGTCAATTGGCAGCGTAGAGGTCTTGCCGTCCAGCAGCAGCTCGGACAGCAGCAGACCGGTGATCGGACCGATGCCGAAGCCATGACCTGTAAAGCCGCATGCAATCGCAAGCCCTTCTACCTCATCGCAGGTATCAATAACCGGAACCTTGTCCGCACATTCATCCATCGAGCCGCCCCACGTGCGCACCAGTTTGGTATTCTTCAACCGCGGGAAGAACTCCAAAATTGCACGCGCTGCCGTCGGTGCAGAAACCGCCTGCGACGGGCTGTATCCCGCCGTAGCATATGCGCCGAAATACGGCTCCATACCGGTGTGTCCACCGAATACAAACGAACCGTGCGGCGTCTGATGCCCATAGAAATCTGCCATCGCCGCACCAAGCATCTGCTCAAACATCGGCGGCTCTGCTTCCGTGACAATGCATTCCAGTAACGCCTTGTTCATCGGAATATCCACACCGACCGTGTGCAGCAGAGCGCGGCTGTTATAGCCTGCCGCCACCAGAATGGTTTCGCCCTCAAACACATCACCGCAGGCCGTCTTGACATAGCGCAGCTTTCCGCGCTCCATCACCAGCTCTACCGCCTGTTCCTTTGTGTAGAAGTGAACGCCCAGTCGCAGTGCCGCGCGATAATACGCCAGCGTTGCCTTCAGTGGATTTGCATGTCCATCCGTCGGACACCAGGAGGCACAGGTTACTTCCTCGGACAGATAGGGGTTAATCTGGCGGACATCATCGCCGTCCAGCATGCGGACATCCAGTCCCAGTGCGGTGCAGCGGTCGCACAGTCCCTGCAAAATTTTCTGGTGCGCTTCGCTTTTGCCCAGACGCAGATTGCCCTTCTTTGCGTATTCCACATCCATATCCAGCTCTTCGGAAAGCGTCGGCCACATATGTTCCACCGC
>CAVBHI010000006.1:0-9225 GCA_963595115.1 bacterium | reverse complement strand
ATGCTGCTCGGTTCCCCGCCTGACATGGTTCACAGTCTGCTGTTGCGAAGGACCGGACCTTCATCGTCGTTTCATTCAGGGCAAGCGATAAAATCCAACCCCGCAGAGTGGCATTCACCCCTGCTATAGCGGATTGCAGATACAGGGCACCGCTGCCGCCCCGGCTAGTACGGCCACACGCAGCGCCGCCTCCCAGAATGCAGGCTTTATTATACTATATTCTCCGGTTCATTGCAACGATTTCGCTCAAACTTTCGCTACGAAAATAATTGCAGGGCTGCAATACTGCCCCACCTCCTCTTCTCCGTCCGGCTTCGCCCCAACGATTGACACAAAGCCAATAAAAAAGCCCTCTGACCGAGCAGAGAGCTTGTCTATCCATATCAAATCTTTTAGATTGCACGGGTAACCTTGCCAGAGCGGAGACACCGAGAGCAAACGTTGACATGGCACGGGGTGCCGTCTACAACCGCCTTGACGCGGCGAACATTCGGCTTAATCATGCGGTTGGAACGTCTGTGGGAATGAGAAACCTTGATACCAAACGTTACGCCCTTGCCGCAAACTTCACACTTTGCCATTTTCCTGCACCTCCTTATCTGAGTACTTGAGTAACGCATATTATATTACCATAATATTTTTACAAATGCAAGGGCTAATAATAAAAAAAGCCGAGAGAAGGAAAAAAGTCTGTCGGCACACGGGTTGATGATTGCAAAGGCAGGAAACATCCGCTATAATAACATATATTATAGCGATTATATCGCCTGAAATTGGAGAAAGAGGAGGTCGTGGAGCATATGCAACTGAAAGAGATCAGCGTGGAGCTGGGAAAATTGATTCAGGAGTTTCAGCTGGAAGTCATATATGGACCGGAGAATTTTGAGAAAATAGAGATTACAACCGATGACGTCAATCGTCCGGGATTGCAGCTCGCGGGCTACTTTGATTATTTTGAACCCAGCCGTCTTCAGGTTCTGGGCAAGGAAGAGCATACCTTTGTCGAACAGTTTGACAGCGAAAAGCGGACGGAAATTTTTACCCGCCTGTTTGAAACCGGCATTCCCGCGGTCATTGTCACGCGAAACATTGAGGTTCTGCCGGAGTGTGTAGAGGCCGGACGCAAATACGGCGTACCGGTCTTGCGTACAAATGCCTTTACCTCCTCGCTGACCGCCGGTCTGGTGGCGTCGCTCAAGGTAGCGCTTGCACCGCGGATTACGATGCATGGCGTGCTGGTGGAGCTGTACGGCGAAGGCGTTTTGATTCTCGGCGACAGCGGCGTCGGCAAGAGTGAGACTGCAATCGAGCTGATCAAGCGCGGTCATCGTTTGATTGCAGACGATGCCGTGGAAATCAAGCGTGTATCCGATCGAACGCTGGTCGGCTCGGCGCCGGAAATCATTCGCCACTTTATTGAACTGCGCGGCATCGGCATTGTCGATGTGCGACAGCTGTTTGGTATGGGCGCAATTAAGGAGACCGAGCGAATTGATCTGATCATCAATTTGGAAAAATGGGAAGACGGTAAGATGTATGACCGCCTTGGTTTGGACACAACCTATGATGAGATTTTGGGAATGCGCATTCCGTCACTGACCATTCCGGTGCGTCCGGGACGAAATCTTGCGGTTGTTGTCGAGGTTGCCGCAATGAACCAGCGCCACAAGTCTATGGGTTACAACGCGGCGCGTGAGTTGAACGAGCGCATGATGCGCTCCATGGGCAGCTAAAAAGATGCAACGGATGAAACGCTGCTGTTTGGAATGACTGTATTTCAAACGGCAGTTTCTTTTGAGGAGGAAATGAGTCTTGAGATTGGGTATTGACTTGGGTGGAACAAACATTGCTGTGGGCTTGACGGACGACAAAGGAACGCTTTTGTGCCGTCATTCCAATCCGACCGGCGTCGGACGAAAACGCGAGGCGATTTTGTCGGATATTTGTCGTACCGCAGTGGAAACCTGTGAAAGGTACGGCATTTCGACCGATAAGGTGCAGTCCATTGGCATCGGCGTGCCCGGCTCGGTCAACAAGGCGGAATGCAAAATGGTATTCGGCACAAATCTGGGCATCAATCAGGTACGGTTTGAACCGGTGTTCCGTCCAACCTTTTCCTGTCCGGTTTATATCGACAATGATGCCAACTGTGCGGCATTGGGCGAATGCTATGGCGGCGCGGGTGTTGGCTGTAACAGTATGATCATGGTGACGCTGGGCACCGGAATCGGCGGCGGTCTTGTGTTTGGCGGACAAATTTTTTCCGGTTGCGGTGACGTTGCCGGAGAAATCGGTCATATGATCATTCAGGTGGACGGAGAGCCATGCAATTGCGGCAAGCGCGGCTGCTGGGAGAGCTATGCATCGGCGACGGCACTGATTCGCATGATAAAGCAGGCGATGCAGGAGCATCCGGAAAGCCTGCTGCATCAGGTAGCAGCAGAACAGGGCGGTATTGGTGCGCTGAATTTGTTCTTAGCGCGTGACCGCCGTGATGCGGTGGCGCAGGAGCTGTTTGACCGATATGTCCACTATCTCGCCGTTGGCATCGGCAATCTGGTCGCGATCGTGCAGCCGGATCGCATTGTTGTCGGCGGCGGTATTGCCGGTCAGGGCGAACGCCTGTTAAAACCCGTGCGCGATCTTGTTTATCGAGATTTGATGAAAGCAGAGGGACGTGAGACCGAAATTGTAGCCGCGACAGCAGGAAATGATGCCGGCATTATCGGCGCAGCAATGCTATACGCATAAGGTATCTTGCATTCGCCGCGGCGTTGTGAAACATTCGTCATCCGCTTTGCCGTTTGGTCATGTTTTGCTCGCCGCGAAGAATATAAGAATACGGTAAAAAAACAAACAAAGGAGGGAACGCTGACTCTGCTGAACGGGGGAACTCCGCAGTGGAGAAGAAAGCAGATGTGATGAAGTTTTGGAAACAGATTGTGACGTTGGCGGTGCTCATTCTCACCGTTTCGGTGGGCGGATTCGCCGTGAACATCGTCGCAGAGGACGAGTCAGTGGATGTGAATGCGGGGGACGAGGTGTCCTCTGTTTTGCCGAAGAGCTCACAGGTAAAATCCGATCATACGCTACGAATTTTAGCCATCGGAAACAGCTTTACCAATGATACCATGCGCTTTGTTTCAAAAATTGCAAACAGCGCCGGATACGATGTGACCGTTGGCGTGCTGTGGAAAGGCTCTGTGGCACTATGCGATCACCTCCGGTATATTCAAAACGATGAGCCGGAGTATCAGTTCGATCAATTTACAAGTGAAAATGGCTACGAACGCGTAACGCAGGAAAACATTGCTCCGAGCACGGTGCTGAAAAAGAACTGGGATTTGGTATTTCTACAGCAGATCAGCCATTTGAGCGGAGAACCGTCATCCTATTACGATGCGCAGGGCAATTCCTATGTAACACAGCTGATACAGCAGATTCGTGCCGCGTCTCCCAACCCGGAGCTGTCGTTTTCGTGGCTGATGGGTTGGGCATATGCGCAGGATTTTGGCGGAACGTCATTTTCACGCTACAACAACGACCAGCTGACCATGTATCATGCGATTACCGATACCGTGAAGAATACCGTATGGTCAACCGGCGAGTTTGAGAGCGTTATTCCGGTAGGAACCTCCGTACAAAATGTCCGCAGCAGCTACGTCGGTGACCACATGAACCGTGATGGGCGGCATTTGAGCTATGGCATGGGACGATACACAGCTGGAATGACGGTCGCGGCGGCAGTCGGTATTAATCTGGCAGATGTGACCTATCGCCCCAACGACACAACAAACGTCAGTGACCTGCATTGGCCGATGCTGCGTGAGGCAGTCAGCAGCGCCGTTTTGCATCCGTTTGAGACAACACCATCGACCTTTACCCAAGAGCCAAGCCACGATTCGCCGAAACTCCGCGATGTAGCGGCAACCAGCGACGGAACGGTGCTGAGCTGGAAGGGTGTTGCACATGCAGCAACCTATTATGTAACGCGCCGTGCAACCGGCGGCGAATGGAGCTGTGTCAAGTCAGTGCCGACGATGGGAACAGGCGCTTATTATTATACCGACTCGTCGGCGAAGGACGGCACGGAATACGAATACTGCGTCAAAGCCCATTTTGATTCCAATCTCTCCCAGACGTATTCGACCAGTGACATTGTTTGTTGGATGGGAAGACCGAAGAAGCTCAAATGCGTGCGGCAGGATGAAGCACTGCAAATCAACGGCAAGGCAAGCACTGCTGCAACGGAATATCGCGTGCGATATTCGACCGCATCGAACATGAAGAACGCCAAGGTCATATCGATATCGGCAACCGAACTGCCGATAAAGGTGACTGGCCTCAAGCCGAATACCAAGTACTATATGCAGGTGCGCCAACGCAAGCACACACAGACACGGACGTACCACAGCAAGTGGAGCAAGGTGGTCTGTGGCACGACGTCAAAATATTTGGCGCGCGTAAAGGGCGTTGACTGTACGGCACAGACCAAGTCAATTGCGGTATGTTGGTCGTCCGGTCAGAAGGTGGAACGCTATGAAATCCGGTATTCAAAAAAGAAAAACATGGCAAAAAGCAAGCGAATCACCGTGAACGCCACGAAAAACTCGAAGGTGATCCGCTCTCTGGAGAATAACACGAGATACTATCTTCAGGTGCGTTCCAGTGCATCTCACAAGGGCAAGACCTATCACAGCCGATGGAGCAACGTGACCGCGTGCACGATACACTAATAGAGACAAGCATGGGGGTGCAGCGAGCACGCCTCCATAAAGCGAAATTTAAGCGCACAACCGAGAAACGGACTGCCCATTCCGAGCAGTCCGTTTCTTCGTCTTGTGCTTTCCAAACTTCGTTTAATTCTGCTTTCGCACAATGGAGTACTCATCTCCGCTCCGATAATACGGACAATGATCCAACGTGTATGTCATGAATCGCCGCATTTCATCCTCATCCAGATCCTGTTCGCACGTCGTATATCCCAGTTCCTCATCGTACACATAATAATAGCAGTCATCACAAATTGTTTTTGATTCCATTCCACCTGCTCCTCATTCCATGCCCTCGCTGCGCATAATCTTTCGGTTTCGGAAATACAGACCAATGTCCGTTCCCACCATAATGGTATTTAAGATATAAAACCAGAACGCCAAATTCAAATTATTCATTAACAGCTTCGCTCCAATGCCGCAAAGATATCCGAAAAAGATAAAGCACAAAAAGGCGAAGCTTTTTCCCTTTGTCGAGCGCGCCCGATACGACTTAATAATGGAGTTCGGCCACGAGAGACCAAAGCTGATAATCATCAGCGTTTCTAATATTTCAGCGGTGTGAATTGCCATATCGCATCCCCTTTCTTTTGTCCGCACGGTGCTGCTGTCTGCCGGACGGCTTTTCCGGAAACAGCGCCGTAAATTCGACATCCGGCACGGTCACAGTCAGCCCATCCAAATATCCCAGCGATGCCGCATCCGTGGTAAAATCAAACCGCAGCTTATAGGAGCAAAGACACTGTGTCTTACGATGATATTTCCGGTTCATGTCATTTCGTCCGTACTTGCTGTCCCCCAACAGCGGATGACCAATCCACGCAAAGTGCGCACGAATCTGGTGCGTTCGTCCGGTAATCAGATTGCACTCCACCAGTGACAGCTCCTCTGTCTCCCGCAGGACACGGTATTGTGTCACCGCCGTGCGCGAGTCTTTCACCTGCGTGCGGTGCACGCTGACGCGGTGCTCGTCCGTATGCCGCAGGATGTAGCCGGTGATCTCCCCCTGTTTGGGGGAAAGCGTGCCGCAGGCGGCGCACAGATACGTCTTGTGCATCTCACGGTCACGGATCTTCTGGTTCATCACCCGCAGCGCCTCTGCCGTTTTGGCAGCAATGACAATGCCGCCCGTGCCGCGGTCAATCCGGTTGCACAGCGCCGGAGTAAACGATGCTTCGTCCTCCGGATTCCACGCCCCATTTCGGAATAAATACGCCTGAATTCGTGCGATCAGCGTGTCTGCCGTCCCGCTGTCGTCGGCGTGAACCACCACGCCCGGCGCCTTATTGACCAACAGAATGTGTTCGTCCTCATATAAGACATCCATCTCCGGCTTGGCACGCAGATACGCCGTATCCTCCTCCGCCTTCTCCAGGAATTCATCGTTGATATACAGCTGCACCAGATCGCCTTCCTGCAAACGGTAAGAAACCTCCGTCCGCTTGCGGTTTACCTTGATGCGTTTGCGCCGAATATACTTATGCATCATCCCGCCGGGAAGCAGCGGAACCGCCTTTTCCAGGAACTTATTCAGGCGTTGCCCGCTGTCATTTTTGGTGATTATGAATTCCTGCACCGCATTTCTCCTCCGATTTTTTTAGTAATTGCATTTATTTTACTCTCTATATTCCAGAAAAGCAATCTTTTTCGGCAAAAAGTCTGTACTTTACATGTGGAATATGCTATAATATGTTCGCTTAAATTTTGCGGATAATCTGTGGAAATGCTGTTGACAAACGGCATTTTTATAGGGTATACTAATTGTTGTCCGTCAGTGAGGGATACTATGAAACTCGATTTGAGACCGATTTTGTCTGCACCGGAAGAATCTCTTCCGTTTTCTTTTGACGTAGACTTGTCACAGGAGGAGATGTATGGAGCGCATCCGTTCCGTACTCCGGTTCATGTCGAAGGAGAAGTGCGAAATCACCTTGATATTCTCCGTCTTACCGCATCCGTCGATGCGATATATGAAACGGCTTGTTCCCGCTGTCTGACTCCCGTCACGGTCGAGCTTCATGCAGCGTGTGATACAGTTCTGACTCACGAAGCGCAGGATGTGGAGAGCGATGACATCTACCTGCTTGAGGGTGACTTTGTTGAGGTGGATGATATAGCAATTCCGGCGCTGCTGCTGGAGGTTCGCATGACCTACCTTTGCCGCCCTGACTGCAAGGGGCTTTGCCCCACCTGCGGAAAGGATTTGAACGAGGGCTTGTGCGGCTGCAGCAGAAAACAGATTGACAGCAGATTGGCTGTGCTCCAGAAGCTTTTGGAGAAGCAGCCCTGAGTCCGGTCGGGTTTTTATGTAAAATATTAATAAGGATAGATAGAGGAGGTGTTACCACATGGCAGTACCAAAGAGAAAGAGCTCGAAGGCAAGAAGAGACACTCGAAGAAATAACGTCTGGAAGCTGGCGACTCCGGGTCTGGTGAAGTGCCCGAAGTGCGGCGAAATGAAGCTTCCGCACAGAATGTGCAAGGCTTGCGGTACCTACAATGGCCGCGAGGTTGTTAAGGTTTCCGAGTAATTTGACACACGGTGAAAAGATAGAGAAGGCTGCGACTATCGGCTTTCTCTATTTTTTTATCAAATTTCCCATTCCGGACATACTCCTCTCTTGGGAGATATGCCGCTTGACGAAGTGCATGAGAAATGCGATAATTTTAATGGGATAGTTTCTCTAAACCCATCGCAATACCGCAAACGACAAACCACGTGCCGGCGAATACTGGCACAAAGGAGGCGTTTTTTTATGTCAAAACCAATTGTCGCAATTGTCGGACGCCCGAACGTTGGCAAGTCCCAGCTGTTCAACCGCTTTGCCGGTCGGCGTCTGTCCATTGTCGAAGATACACCAGGTGTCACCCGTGATCGTCTGTATGCCGATGCCGAATGGCGCGGTCGTGAATTCCAGATTATCGACACCGGCGGCATTGAGCCGTCCACCGACAGCGAAATTCTTCAATTTATGCGTATGCAGGCGGAGGCTGCCATCACGGCTGCCGATGTTATCATTTTTATTACGGATCTGCGTACCGGCATCACCGCAGCCGATCAAGATGTTGCCGCCATGCTGCGCCGTTCCAAAAAGCCGGTCGTTCTGGCGGTCAACAAATGTGACACGCCGGGCAATCCGTCGGCGGAATTTTATGAATTTTACAATCTGGGGCTTGGCGATCCCATGGGAATTTCTGCCCTGCACGGCTATGGCACCGGCGACCTGCTGGACGAATGCTATCGCTATTTTCCGGAGGATGACGGGGACGATGCCACCCATGATTTCATCAAGGTTGCCGTTATCGGCAAGCCAAACGTCGGCAAGTCCTCGCTGGTCAACACCATTCTCGGCGAAAACCGCGTCATTGTCAGCGACATCGCCGGAACGACCCGCGACAGCGTGGACAGCTATTTTGAAAACGAAACCGGTAAGTATATGTTCATCGACACTGCGGGCATACGCAAAAAGTCTAAGGTCGATGAGCGCATTGAGAAATTCAGTGTCATGCGTTCTCTCATGGCAGTGGAACGCGCGGATGTCTGCGTCATCATGATTGACGCTACCGAGGGTGTCACCGAACAGGACACCAAGATCGCCGGCGAAGCACACAACGCCGGCAAGGCATGTATCATTGTGGTCAACAAATGGGATCTTGTTGAAAAAGAAACCAATACCATGGAAAAGATGCGCCAGCGCGTGCGCGATGACCTTTCCTATATGCCCTATGCTCCGATCGTGTTCCTATCTGCCCTGACCGGTGCGCGTGTATCCGGTCTGTTTGACAAAATCAATTCGGTCTACGAGCAGAACGGCAGACGCATTCCCACCGGACAGCTCAACTCGATTCTCGCCGATGCCACGGCGCGTGTTCAGCCGCCGACCGACAAGGGTCGCCGTCTAAAAATCTACTACATGACACAGTCCGGTATCCGTCCGCCCACATTCGTTTGCTTCTGCAATGATGCACGTCTGTTTCACTTCTCCTATCAGCGCTATCTGGAAAATCAGATTCGAGAGGTCTATAGTCTGGATGGCACGCCGATTCGCATGATTGTCCGCGAACGCACAGGAAAGGATGCCGATAAGTAATGAGCCTGATCCTACGTTTTGTTGTCGTTTCTGTCATCGGTTATCTGCTCGGCAGCTGCAACTCCGCTATTATTGTGTCCAAGCTGCTGCTGCACAAGGATATCCGAACCATCGGCAGCGGAAACGCCGGGCTGACCAACGCACACCGTTGTATGGGCGGAAAATGCACCCTTCTGGTGCTGTTTGGCGACATCATCAAGACCGTTATCGCGGTTCTTCTTGCCGCTGCCATCTTTGCTTCTGCGCCGGATATGATTCCGGTCGCCAAGCTGTTGTCCGGTCTGTTTGTGGTTGCCGGTCATATGTTCCCGCTTTACTTCGGCTTTAAGGGCGGAAAGGGTGTCTTGTCCGGCGGCACGCTG
>CAVBHI010000005.1:0-2237 GCA_963595115.1 bacterium | reverse complement strand
CGTGAGCGCAGCCGCCAGCCGGAGGACATCCAGCGTGAATTCCAAGAGCTGGTGGAAAAAGGCTATAAAGATATCATGCTGCTGGGGCAAAATGTCAATTCCTACGGCAAGGATTTGGGACTGGGCGTGGACTTCGCCGATTTACTGGAGCGTCTGGATAAGACGCCGGGAGAGTACCGCATCCGCTTCATGACGAGCCATCCGAAGGACGCATCTGAACGACTGTTTTCTGTCATGGCGAATAGTGAGCATATCTGTCATCAGCTGCATCTGCCGTTTCAGTCCGGTTCGGATGAAATTCTGCGCCGCATGAATCGTCACTATGATTCGGCGCATTACCGTGGGCTGATTGCAGCGGCGCGGCGTATTATGCCGGATGTTGTGCTGTCGTCCGATATTATCGTCGGCTTTCCCGGAGAAACCGAGGAGGACTTTCGAAAGACGCTGGACATGGTTCATTTCGGTCAGTACGATATTTTGTATACATTCCTGTATTCGCGTCGTTCCGGTACACCGGCGGCGGAAATGCCGGATAACGCGACGAAGCAGGAAAAGCAGGAACGCTTTGAACGGCTGCTCGCGGCGCAGGAGAAAATCAATGCCGCGCATCAGGATGCGTATCAAGACTGTGTTGTACGCGTTTTGGTGGATGGCGAATCCAACAGCAAGCAGCCGACCGACTATCCATTGACCGCGCGAACCGACGGCGGACTGTTGGTCATGTGCCGTGGTGACGGCTTGCGCATGGGTGAGTTTGCGGATGTGCGTATTGAGCGAACATCACTTCGTGCTTTATATGGTGTGGAGGTAGAGCATGGCTGAGTATACGCCAATGATGCGACAGTATTTTGACATTAAAAACACCTGCCCGGATGCCATTTTATTGTATCGTCTGGGGGATTTCTATGAGATGTTTTTTGATGACGCAAAAACCGCGTCCAAGGTGCTCGATCTGGTTTTAACCGGAAAAGACTGCGGACAGGAGGAACGTGCGCCAATGTGCGGAATTCCGTTTCACTCCTGTGAGGGATATATTGCCAAGCTGGTCAAGAACGGGTATAAGGTTGCCATTTGCGAACAGACAGAGAACCCAAAAAAAGCGAAGGGAATTGTAAAGCGCGAGATTATTCGCACCATCACGCCGGGAACAGTGATGGAGACCACCATGCTGGAGGAGGATTGCAACAATTACATCGCGTCGGTGTGCCGAATGGGGCAACTTGCTGGATTATGCTTTGCTGATATTTCAACCGGTGAGGTGCTGGCAACCGGCACGGTTGGCGGCGATTTAAGTACCTATTGCATCAGCGAGATAGGGCGTTTTCTGCCGACAGAGGTTGTGCTGTCGCCACAGGCGGCGGAAGACAGCGAGCTAATTGCCTTTCTGCATGACCGCTTGGAATGCGGCGTGGAGACGCTGCCGGACGAGAAATTTGATCCGGAGACCTGCCGCACGCAGGTGCAGACACGCTTTACTGAGGCAACGGAGGACAGCTTGGGCGAAAATGCCGCGATTTCCTGTGCAATCGGCGGTCTGATGCATTATTTGGCAGAGACGCAGAAGTCGCATTTGGATCATTTGCACACGCTGAATTTGTACCGGCAGGGACAGTTTATGGAGCTGGATCTCAACGCGCGGCGCAATCTGGAGTTGTTTGAGACCATGCGCGCAAAGGAAAAAAAAGGTTCTCTTCTGTGGGTGATGGATCATACCCGCACGGCAATGGGGGCGCGAATGCTGCGCCAATGGCTGGGCAAGCCGCTGCTCCATCCGAACCTCATTCAAGCGCGGCAAAAGGCAGTCGGTGAATTCAAGGATAATATGATGGTGCGCGATGATATGCAGGAGCAACTGCGTCGCGCGTTTGATATGGAACGCCTGATTGGACGGGTGGTATATGGCACGGCAAATTGTCGCGACCTGCGCAGCCTGAGCTGCACGATTGCGCTGCTGCCGGAGCTTCGGCGGAATATGGCGCAGTGTAAAGCCGCTCTGGTTGCGGTGCTGTATGACGCGATGGATGAGCTGGGAGACATACAGTCGCTGATTGAAGCGTCGATTGTGGAAGATCCGCCGTTTTCTCTGCGGGAGGGCGGCTTTATCAACGAGGGATACAGCGAAGATCTGGACGAGCTGCGTGATATTGCCTCCGGCGGCAGAGGAAAGATCGCGGCGATTGAGCAAAAGGAACGCGAGGCAACTGGCATTCAAAAGCTGAAGGTCGGCTATAACCGCG
>CAVBHI010000004.1:0-10735 GCA_963595115.1 bacterium | reverse complement strand
CTTTTATATTGCACCGTGGGTGTATCCGGTCATGCTGGTTTCCGGTGCGATCTGCTACTTTATTGTGCACAGCCTACAGATGAAGAAGATACGAAGAATTCCGCTGTCAACGGCGCTCAAGCAGTGACGGCGATGCAAAAGCAAAGGCAAGAAAGTTGTTTGAACACAACGCGGGTCGGAGCGCAGAACGATGCGCCTCCGATGGGATAGGAGGACAGAAGAATGACACTGTTCGTACAGGATATGACATGGGAGCGCAGCGCGGGAGCTGCTAAGCGCGAAGAGAAAAATACGGCGCAGAACAGCCGTATTCTCTCGGAAAAGGCACGCCAAAATGTCGAATTGGCGGAAGCGGTCGGCGCATATTTGCAAAGCAATCTGGATACCCATATCACAATTGAGCAGCTGGCGAATATGTTCCATGTGTCGCAGACGCAGCTCAAGACCAGCTTCAAAGACCGATTTGGCGTTCCGCTGTATGCTTATAGTCGGACGCTGAAAATGCAGGCGGCGGCAGAAAAGCTGTGCGAGGAAAGCGGCACGGTATTGGACGTTGCGGGACAGTTTGGCTACAGTAACGGAAGCAAATTTGCTAAGGCATTTCGGGACGTGATGGGAATGACGCCAAAGGAATATCGGCGCGCTGCGAACCGAAAAGCAGGGTCAGAACGAGAAATAAGCCACATTTAACCTTCTGTAAAGCCAGTGTAAAAAATGTCTAAATGGAGTGGAAAGAGAAAATCCCAAAAGATAATATAACAGAAAAACAACGGAGGAAATCGCGATGAAGAAGCATACGATGTTTGCATGGCTCACGGTTATCTGTTTTGTTTTGACAATGATTACTGGTTATGAAAAACAATAAGGAGGTTTTACTATGAAACTTTGGAAGGCAATTTGTAAGCCGGATTGGGAAAAGATTGGTCTGTTTGCAGGCGGCACGCTGTTCGGCACGGCGGGCATTAAGATTCTCTCCAGCAAGGACGCAAAGAAGGCGTACACCCAGTCTACGGCAGCAGTTCTGCGCGCCAAGGAATGCGTTATGACGACCGTTACGAAGGTACGTGAGAACTGCGACGATATTCTGGCTGAGGCCAAGGACATCAACGAGCAGCGTGCAGCCGCTGCAAACGCTGTTATTGAGGACGAAGCGGAAGCAGAAGCACCGGCAGAGGAGTCTTCTGACGCAGAATAATCGTATGTAAGCTAGAAAAAGCGGCTGGAGAGGATTCCTCTGCGGCGGCTTTTTCTTTACGATGACACTACGACAAGAAAGGTTGTAGAGCTATGAAATGCAAAATATTGCATGAGTCAATCGGTCGCATCCGCATCCATGTTATGAACGGACGCATGACGATGCACAAAGCCGATATGCTGGAATATTATTTAAAGACGATTCCCAGCGTGGTGGATGCCAAGGTATTTGTCCGTACGGGCGATGCGACCATTCGCTTTGTTGCGTCGGATCGCGCTCTGGTTCTGGATGCGCTCAGCGCGTTCTCCTATGAGGACGCTGCTGTGGCAGAGCTGGTGCCGGAGCACACCGGTCGCGCGCTGAACACCCAGTTTGAGGATCAGCTTGTCAGTCTGGTGGTGCGCCGCGTGCTGAACAAGCTGTTCCTGCCGATGCCGCTTCGCATTATTCTGACGACGGTTCGTTCGGTACACTATCTGCGTAAGGGCGCACAGGCGCTGCTGGCGCGAAAAATTACCGTTCCGGTGCTGGACGCAACGGCAATCGGTGTTTCGATGCTGCGCGGAGACTTCAACACGGCATCGTCGATTATGTGGCTGCTCTCCATCGGCGAAATTCTGGAGGAGTGGACACACAAAAAGTCAGTGGATGATTTGGCGCGCACGATGGCGCTGAATGTAGAGAAAGTATGGCGTAAGCTGGACGATGACCAGGAGGAATTGGTCTCCATCAATGAAATTGATGTGGGTGACTGTGTTGTAGCGCGTATGGGCAATATGATTCCGCTGGACGGCAAGGTGGTTTCCGGTGACGCGATGGTCAATCAGGCATCTATGACGGGAGAATCCATTCCGGTACACAAGGAAACGGGCAGCTACGTCTATGCCGGCACGGTTGTCGAAGAGGGCAGCTGTGTCATCCGTGTGGATAAGCTCTCCGGAGGCGGACGCTATGACCGCATTGTACGCATGATTGAGGAATCGGAGAAGCTCAAGTCGGCGACAGAGGATCGCGCATCCCATTTGGCGGATGCACTGGTTCCGTACAGCTTGGGTGCAACGATTCTGACGTATGCGCTCACGAGGAATGTGACGAAAGCGCTGGCGATTTTGATGGTAGACTTCTCGTGCGCGCTGAAGCTGGCCATGCCGATTGCGGTGCTGTCGGCGATGCGTGAGAGCAGCTATTATCAGGTTTCGGTCAAGGGCGGACGCTTTTTGGAGGCGGTCGCGCAGGCGGATACGCTGGTGTTCGACAAGACGGGCACGCTGACCCATGCGTCTCCGAAGGTGGCACAGGTGGTTGTGTTCGGCGACCACGACGAGAACGAGATGCTGCGCACGGCAGCCTGTCTGGAGGAACACTATCCGCACTCCATGGCGAATGCGGTTGTTGCCGAGGCACAGGAACGCGGGTTGCTGCATGAGGAGCGCCATTCCCACATTGAGTATGTTGTAGCACATGGTATTTCCAGCACGCTGGAGGAGCAGAATGTTGTCATAGGCAGCTATCATTTTGTATTCCAGGATGAGGGCTGTGTGATTCCGGAGGGACAAAAGGAATTGTTTGATTCTCTGCCGGAGGAATATTCGCACCTGTATTTGGCAATTTCTGGTGAGCTGGCGGCTGTCATTTGTATTGAAGATCCGCTGCGTGCCGAAGCAGAGTCGGTCATTAACAGCTTGCACCGTCTGGGCATCAGCAAGGTTGTTATGATGACGGGCGATAACGAAAAGACGGCGCGCGCAGTGGCGGCAAAGGTTGGCGTGGACGAGTATCATGCGGAGGTCTTGCCGGAGGACAAGGCGAACTTTATTCGCGCGGAGAAGGAAGCCGGACGCACGGTTATCATGGTTGGCGACGGTGTCAACGACTCGCCGGCGCTGTCTGAGGCAGATGTCGGCATTGCAATCAGTGACGGTGCGGCGATTGCGCGTGAAATCGCAGATATTACGGTTTCGGCGGACGATCTGTTTGCGCTGGTTTCGCTCAAGAGTATCAGTCTTGCTCTCATGCGACGTATTGATCGCAACTATCGTTGGATTATTTCGCTTAATCTGTGCCTGATTGCCCTTGGTGTGGCAGGTGTGATGACGCCGACAACAACGGCGCTGCTGCATAATCTGTCAACGCTGGCAATTAGTTTGGACAGCATGACGAATTTGTTGGAGTAACGGAAACAGTAAGAACGGCGGCGGAAGAAGGTTTTCCGTCGCCGTTTTGCGTTGTGTGGGAGTCTCACAAGAAAGTGTGAAAAAAGTTCGGAATGCTGACCAAAATGGAGAATTCATGCCGAAATAGCCGGATTGATTTTGAATAAATAGTAAAATAGTAGGGAAATGCCTTGACAGACGGCAGGGGCGGGCGTATATAATTAGATAGTGTTGCGGCGTATGAACTGGCACACAGGAGGAGATATTTGTGAGTTTACCAAAGGAATCTTGCAGTTGCGCGACCACAGACTGTTGTACGACGTTTTGGGTTTGCGGCAATGCGATACGAACCCGCACCTGTGAAACAAAGCAGGAGGGAGCGGCGGACGGTCGGGAAGTGCTGCATCCCATTGGGATGAGTGACCGAGCGTGGATAGCGCCGTTGCTGAAGGCGGAGGACAGCCTCGCTTCGATGGGCTGTTTTGGCACGATGTATCTGTGGGGTGTTGCGTTTGCACAACAGGTAGCCCGTGTTGGCAGCCGGATTGTGGGTTGCTATCAGGATGATGAAGATAACATCAGTTTTTCATTCCCGTTTGGAAAGGGACCGCTGACACCAGCCATCCAGCAGATGCGGCGACAGGCGGAGAGTTATGGCTGTGCCCTGACCATCAACGGCATGACGGAGCGTCAGGTACAGCAGCTGACGGCAGAATATCCGACACAATTTGTCATCACAGAAAGCCGTGATAATGCGGATTATGTCTATGAGGTGGAAAAGCTGGCAAATCTTAAGGGAAAGAAGCTGCAAAACAAGCGCAATCACTGCAATCGCTTTGAAAAGGAGCATATGGACTGGCGATTTGAGCCGATGGAGCGTCGCCATTTTGACGACTGTCGTGCCCTGCTGAATGAGTGGGAAGCCAATCACGAAAACGGCGACGAGATGCAGGAGGCAGAGCGTCTGGTTATTGAGCAGTCGTTTGCAAACTTTGAAACGCTTGGATTAGAAGGCGGCGTGTTGTATGCCGACGGCAAGCTGGTAGCATTTACCTTGGGTGAGATGATTGGACAGCATGGGTTTGATACCCGCTTGGAAAAGGCAGAGGCATCGGTCAATGGCGCCTATCAGATGATTAACCGCGAATTCGCCCGTATGCTGATGGAGCGCCATCCGGATTTGAAGTATGTCAACCGAGAAGAGGATATGGGACATGAAAATCTGCGTAAGGCAAAGCTATCCTACCACCCGGATATTCTATTGATGAAGTATTCGGCGCGGTGGATTGGATGAAGAGAGTGACAATGACAACCACCGAGCTGAAGTATTTTACAATCAGCAACAGCTATGGCGGCTATCAGGAGTGGTTTACCGATCCGTGGATGCGTCTGGGCGGCTGCGCTGCGGTGGTAGCGTGTGACAGCAGCATTTACTTTGCGCGGCAGATGGGTAAAACCAAGCTGTATTCAGGAAACTGCCGGAAATTGTCCAAACGGGACTACGTTGGATTTTCTCAACGGATGAAGCCCTACTTGCGCCCACGGATGAGCGGAATTGATACGCTGGAGCTGTATATGGACGGCTATGCGGCATATCTGCGCGACTGCGGAGAGTATGGCATCACGATGGAGGGGCTGCACGGTTCTCTGCCGGTTGAACAGGCAACTACCGCAGTTCGGGAGCAAATTGACAGCGGAATGCCGATCCCATGTCTGACGCTGCATCACCATAACCCGAACTTTAGGGACTATGTCTGGCACTGGTATTTGTTGACCGGCTATCAGGAGGCAGGGGATACGCTGCTGGTCAAGGCTGTGACGTATGGCAACTGGCGATGGCTGGATTTTCACGCACTTTGGGATACCGGATTTGAGAAAAAGGGCGGTCTTGTGCTGTATCACGGAGACTGAGGGAAATACATAAGACGATGCAAGGAAGAGCGACTGTGGTTTTTGGAGATGCTGCCAAACCACAGTCGCGTTTTCTGTTTTCGACCGACTTATCTAATAATTGACATCGGTAACATTGTATGCTATTTTTAATGTATTGTGTTAATATTGCTTAACGTATACCATCTGTGAGAATGGAGAGGACAGGATTATGAACAAGCTGGATGGAGTCGCTCTGGTACAGGAATTTTCGGAACAGGGAGTGGACTGTTATCGTCTGGAGGGCGGTAACTTTACAAATGAGTATTATATTATTTCGGAAGTGGAAACCCGTAAGCTGTTGAACCTGCCGGAGGTGGTTGGATATGAGGTTTATCGCTGCCTGATTCCATCGACCGCACAGATGATGTATTACTTCAAAGAGCAGAAGAAAGTCACAACGGCAAATATTTTGTCTATTCTGCGCGGCGCACTCAACTATCCGCTGGAGGAGAGCTGTTATCGAGAGCATATCCGTGTGCATGACATCAGCTTTTTATCCAGTGAACGTGTGTTTGAGCAGGATGAGATTGCCGGATTGGAAATTAAGTACAGTAAGCTGACGATGGTGCCGGACAGTACGCTGCTGATTGGCGATATTATCGCCACCGGAGATACACTGGTGCACTGTCTGAAATATGTTACGGACTTTTACCGTAAAGCAGGAGCAAAGCTGCGCAATATTATTATCTTTACGATTGGCGGCACACAGGGTATTGATATTCTGGAAGGACTGACGGCAGAAATTCGTACCTATTGGCCGGATTTTGAGGGCTTTATTGCGGTATATTATGAGGGGATTTTCAGTACCTATCAGGACAAGGGCGTATCCGGCATCAATATTCCCAATGTGGACTTTTATTGGAAGGATGGTATTATCAGTCCGGAGTTTCGACGCGTTACTTTATCGCGGCAGAATCCGTTGTTTGAGAAGTGTATTATTTATGACGGAGGTGCACGCCGCTATGAAATCCAAGAGCACGTCAATGAGGTGTTGGAATTTTGGGAAGCGATGGAGAAGCGTGCGGACTGCATTGAGATGCAGGCACTTTTGCATGAAAAGCTCGGACATACGACACCGATTTCCTATGAGGACTGGGTGCATGTGAACCACTATGAGCGCATTGCAGAGACACAGAAGAAATGGTTGTATAAACAGGAAATAGGTTATATCCAGAGCCTGAACGGTGTTACAATTCGAGATATTGCCAAGCAGCGCATTGCGGAATTCAAGGCGGCTCTGGGAAAATATATCATTGATCGCGAAAGCATACGTTGAAAGAGAGGACAATACATGAACGAAGAAAATCAACAGAAGATTGACATCGATTTTTCCGAGACACCCGTTCCAAAGGATTGCCGAAGAACACGGCTGACCATGTTTATGATTATGCTTGGCTTTACCTTTTTCTCTGCCAGCATGTGGGTCGGACAGCAGCTGGCAGATGGACTGGATTTTTCCGGCTTTCTCGGTTCACTGTTTCTTGGCGGTATCATTCTGTCGCTGTACACGGGCTCACTGGGATATGTCGGTGCGAAAACCGGACTGAGCTTGGATTTGCTTGCGCGAAAGACGTTTGGACGCAAAGGGTCATATTTGCCGTCGGCAATGATTAGTTTGACGCAGATCGGCTGGTTTGGCGTTGGCTTGGCGATGTTTGCGATTCCGATTGCCAAGGAGCTGCTTGGCGGAAACAGCATGGTGCAGTGGATTTTGGTTATCCTTGCAGGCATTTGTATGACTGCTTCGGCATATTTCGGCATCCGATCGCTGACGATCGTCAGCTTTATCGCCGTGCCGTGTGTGGCGATTCTGGGCACTGTGGCGATGGTGATGGCGGTGCGGCAGGGCGATGGCACGATTGTGGATCAGTTTGCAGTATCCAGCGGCTCCCTGTCCGTGATTGGCGGCGCAGGTCTGGTTGTCGGCTCGTTTGTCTCTGGCGGCACTACAACACCGAACTTTACTCGTTTTGCAAAAAATGCGGGACAGGGTACTCTGACCACGGTCATTGCGTTCTTTATCGGCAACTCATTGATGTTTTTCTTCGGTGCGGTTTCGTATATCTTTGTCGGCGGCAATGATATTTTTGAGGTCATGGTTCGTTTGAATCTGTTTTATCTGGCGACTTTGGTTCTTGGCTTGAATATTTGGACAACGAATGACAATGCGCTGTATTCCGCCGGACTGGGATTGGCGAATATCTTTCAGAAGAGAAAAAAACCGATGGTATTGATTTCCGGTGCGATTGGTACAGCGGCTGCAATCTGGCTGTATTATAATTTTGTCGGCTGGTTGAATGTACTCAACTGCACATTGCCGCCGGTTGGTATTATTTTGGTTCTGGACTATTTCCTGCACCGAGAAGAATTTCACGGTGACGGCTGGAGGGAAACGAAGGTTGTGAACTGGCCGGCAGTTCTCGGCGTTATAATCGGCGCTGTGGTAGCAAACGTTCTTCCATGGGGTATTTCCTCCATCAATGGCATGATTGTTGGAGCGGCGATTTACGCGCTTGGACAAAAGCTTGTGAAATAAGCGAAGAGAGTGAAAAAACGCTGAGATGGAAGGGATGCTGTACCGACCCCCAAAAGTTAGACCTAAAAATCTAACGATTGGAGGTCGGTATTTTTATGGCTAAATATTCTTTTGAATTCAAGAAAAAAGTAGTTCTAGAATACATAAATGGAGAAGGTGGCACACAGTATCTTTCTACAAAGTATGGGCTTGGATCAAATTCTCAGCTCAGGAAATGGCTTGCTGCGTATAAAGAATTCGGAGACGAAGGATTAAAACGTTCTCGAAAAAAAGAAAACTACTCTTTCGAAAAGAAGCTTTCTGTAGTAGAGTTATATTTATCAAGTGAAATCTCGTATCAAGATTTGGCTCTACAAGAAGGAATCACCAATCCGTCAATGATTGTCAATTGGGTTAATCGCTTTCGAATGGCGGGTCCTGATGCGCTGAGACCACGTAAAAAAGGACGAAAGAAAACATTGAACACATCTGATGACAATACACAAAACAAACCCATTGAAGAATCTTCTGTTGATACAAGTGCAGAGCATATAAAAGAACTAGAAGACGAACTTCTTAAACTAAGAATCGAGAATGCGTTTTTAAAAGAACTGAGGAGACTGCGTTTAGAGGACGAAGCAAAAATGAGAGAACGGCAAGAATCATCAGCAGTCTCCGAAGACAGTTCAAATTAAAAGACCTTCTCTCATATGTCAGAATGCCAAAAGCCACATATATGTATTGGCAAAAGCGTTTTAATAGAGAAAATCCGAATCAGGAAATTGAGGAAAAGATACTTGAAATTCGTAAAGAACATAAGGATTACGGATATCGCAGGATTTTCGGAGAGCTTCGCAATCAGGGATATTCCATAAACAAAAAGAAAGTTCAACGTATTGTTCAAAAGCTTGGATTACAGGTAACGTCCTACACTCGTAAAAGCAGAAAGTATAGTTCTTATAAAGGCAAGGTTGGTACTGTTGTTCCGAACAGGATTCGCAGACGCTTTAGCACACATATACCTCATCAGAAAATCACTACAGATACCAGTGAGTTCAAGTATTATGAGGTCGATGAGAAAGGTCATATGACCATGCATAAGCTTTATCTCGATCCGTTTATGGATATGTGTAATGGTGAAATACTTAGTTACGGGATAGATCAACGACCTTCTGCCAAGAACGTAATGAATGCATTAGATAAAGCAATTGAAATCACTTCGGACTGTCCATACAGAAGGACTTTTCACTCGGATCAGGGATGGGCTTACCAGATGAAAGCCTACTCCCATAGGCTGAAAGAAGAACGAATATTTCAAAGTATGTCCAGAAAAGGAAACTGTCTAGATAATTCTGTAATGGAAAACTTCTTTGGACTGCTCAAGCAAGAAATTTACTACGGTGTTGTTTATTACAGCTACGAGGAATTAAAATCAGAGATAGAACGTTTTATAAAATACTATAATGAGAAGCGAATAAAAGAAAAGTTAGGATGGATGAGTCCTGTTCAATATAGGCTCCATCTCCTAACTGCATAAAGCAAAACGAGACGACAGAAGTCGTCTCGTAAAAGTCTAACTTTGAGGGGTCACCTCATGCCGTCTCAGCGTTTTTGGTTGATATAAGGGGATTATTTATTTTTGTTGGCAAGAGATAGAGCTTGCAATAGCTGGGCGATGCCGCTTTCGGCAAGCTCGGCTTGCTCGCTTGGGAGGGATTGCAGCTGGTTGATGATACCGCTGCCCTGATGAATGCCGCCGACACCGAGCAGGAGATAATCGGCGGAGACACAGAGAACCTCGCAGGTTCGCTTGAGAGTAGTAAGAGAAATACCAGCGACACCGCGCTCAATGTTGGAGACATGCTGAACGCCTACATCTAATAACTCCGCAAGTTGTTCCTGTGTATAATGACGCAATTCTCGCATCTCTTGGATTCGCGAACCGATGTCAATGTTGATCTGCTTTTTCTCTTGCATTAGACCTACCTCCCGCGAAAAGTTAATCTACTACACCTAGTTTACTCAATTAGTTGATTGACAAAAACGGTCTAACACACTTATAATTATAGGTATATTGTGGCTACATGGAGAGTGGTGAAATAATGAATTATCAAAAAATGTATGCTATCTTATGCTGTGCGATGTCGGATGCCATTGATGAGCTGAAGGATATACCGGAAACCGAAATGATTACCGGACGAATGGAAAAAGCTTTGCATCAAGCAGAGGCGCTGTATGTGGAACAAAAAGAGTAAACAGAGAACATAAATATAAAAAAATCCCCCAATGGAATATTTCCATCGGGGGATTGCTATTTACTTGCGACAGTACGGAGATTAGAGATCCTTTCCGTACATCTCCTGCAGGTTGACCAGATGACGATAACGCTTCATAGCCTCCTGCTCGGACTCGGCAAACAGATCCTTTGCGCGCTCTGGGAAGGAGCGGGTCAGAGCAGAGAAGCGAGCTTCGTTCATCAGGAAAGACTGGTAGCCCTCCTTCGGCTCCTTGGAGTCGAGTACGAACGGATTCTTGCCTTCTGCCTTCAGCTGCGGATTAAAGCGGAACATGTTCCAGTAACCGCAGTCAACCGCCTTCTTCATCTCAGACTGGCAGTTGGTCATGCCGCCCTTGATGGAGTGCATCTCACACGGAGCATAGCCGATAACCAGAGACGGTCCCGGATATGCCTCTGCTTCAGCAATCGCCTTCAAAGTCTGCTGCGGGTTTGCACCCATTGCAACCTGAGCAACGTATACATAGCCGTAGCTCATTGCGATTTCTGCCAGAGACTTCTTCTGGATTGTCTTACCAGCAGCTGCGAACTGAGCAACAGCGCCGATGTTGGTCGCCTTGGAAGCCTGTCCGCCGGTGTTGGAGTAAACCTCGGTATCAAATACCATGACATTGACATCCTCGCCGGAAGCCAGAACGTGATCC
>CAVBHI010000003.1:0-5480 GCA_963595115.1 bacterium | reverse complement strand
GTTCGATCTGTCCGCGATTGGTGATAATGATCTCATCGGCAACCTCAATGGCTTCGTCTTGGTCATGTGTGACGAAAATACTGGTGATGCCGACAGTGGAAATCATATCGCGCAGCCATGAACGCAGCTCCTGACGCACCTTGGCATCAATGGCGGCAAACGGCTCGTCCAGCAGAAGCAGCTGCGGCTCGGGAGCGAGGGCGCGAGCGAATGCAACTCTCTGCCGCTGTCCGCCGGACAACTGGTTCGGATACCGCTTTTCCAACCCATCCAGCCCAACAAGATGAAGCATCTCCTTGACGCGTGCCTGAATCTTGGCTTTGGGCCATTTCTGCACACGCAAACCGAACGCGACGTTTTCAAAGACAGTTTGGTAACGGAAGAGAGCGTAGCTCTGAAAGACAAAGCCGATACCGCGCTTGCTGGCAGGGACATCGTTGACCACCTTGCCATCAATGATAATATCGCCGTTGTCCGCGCTTTCCAGACCGGCAAGCATACGGAGAATGGTTGTCTTACCGCTGCCGCTCGGTCCGAGCAGACCGATGAGCTTGCCCTTCGGAATACCGAAATTAATATCTTTGGATGCCTGAAAGCTGCCGAACGATTTGTTGACATGTTTCATCTGCACATAATAAGTCTGTTCCATATTATTGCTCTCCGTTCTTCTTGCCCATATATTCCAATACGTTTCGCAGTATAAGAATAACAATGGCGATGATGACCAAAATCGACGACATAGCGAATGCGCCAGTAAAATCATAGCCCTGATACAGCATTTCGATGTACAATGGCATGGTGCTGGTTTTACCCAGAAGATGACCGGACAGCACGGATACTGCGCCGAATTCACCCATGGCACGCGCGGTGCACAGTACGATGCCGTACAGAAGCGCCCACTTGATATGAGGAAAGGTCACGCGGCGAAAAATTGTCCAGCCACTGGCTCCCATCAGTGCGGCAGCCTCCTCTTCCTCGTTGCCGACAGCGGTCAACACCGGAATGATTTCTCGCGAGATAAATGGGAAGGTGACGAATACGGTTGCCAGGATGATGCCGGGAACGGCGTAGATAATCTTGATGCCCCAGCTTTGGAGAAGGGGATAGAGAACACTCTGCCGACCAAAGGTTAAGACATAAATCAGACCGGCAATGATTGGCGATACAGTGAGTGGAAGATCAATCAGGGTAGAGATAACCTTTTTCCCTCGAAACTGGAACTTCGTGATGCTCCATGCGGCAAAGACACCGAAGAAGGTGTTGATGACAACGGCAAACGCGGTTGCCTCCAGTGTCAGCTGGATTGCCTTAACTGCGTAGGTTGAGCTGACAGAGGAAATGTAAGTCTCCCAGCCGTTCTGCAAGGCGGTGACGAGAACGTATACCAACGGCAGAATCAACATAACAGCCAGAAAGAGGACACTCACAGTGATCAGCAACCATTTAATAATTGGATTTTGTTTTTCATTCATAGCTGTCACCTCACTGAATGCCACTGACAATTTTGGATGTTCGACTCTGTAAAAATGCATTGATAAACAGGATTAAGAATGCTGCCAGCAGCATAACCAGAGCAATAGAGGTCGCACTGGCATAATCGTATTCCTGAAGCTGTGACATAATCAACAGCGGTGTGATTTCCGTTTCATACGGGGTGTTGCCGGCGATGAAAACAACGCTGCCGTATTCTCCGAGACCGCGAGCAAATGCCATGCTGAATCCGGCAATCAGTGCGGGGAGAACCTCCGGAAAAATGACATGGGAAAAGGTATAAAACCATCCGGCACCCAAAATGCCGGCAGCTTCCTCGTACTGTGGATCAATCTTTTCCAACACCGGTTGTACCGAACGCACGACAAACGGAATGCCGATGAAGATCAATGCAATGGTGATGCCGAGCGGGGTATATGCCACAGAAATACCGAAGTGACCGAAAAACTTGCCAACTAAACCATTATCAACGGTTAGATGGGTCAAGGAAATACCGGCAACTGCGGTTGGCAGCGCAAAGGGAATTTCAATGATGCCGTCCATAATGCGCTTGCCGGGGAATTCATAGCGAACCAGAACCCAAGCGATAATAAATCCGATAACGGCGTTGATGAAAGCGGCGGAAAGTGCGGTCAAAAAGCTGACGCGATAGCTTGCCAGCACGCGGGCATTTGTGACCGTTTGCCAAAACTCAGCGGGGGAAAGCTGTGCGGAATAAACAATCAGGGAGCACAGCGGGATGATAACAACAATGCTGAGTATTGTGATCGTAATGCCGAGAGATAAGCCGAATCCGGGAATTACCCGCGGCGTTTTTTGTTTCTTGTGCTTCATAATAGTACCTCAATACGGCAGGAGAGGCGGGAGTCTCCTGTGATTTTTGGATGTAATCATAGGGAGGAATCCCGCCCGCCTGTCGCGCTGATTACTGTGCGTTGTAGAAGCTGTCAAATACGCCGCCGTCCGCAAAGTGCTTTTCCGTTGCCGCAGTCCAGCCGCCGAAGTGGCTGATGTCAGTCAACTCAAAATTATCCGTGATAATCCACTTCCCATCCTCTGGAATTTCCGTGAGGGTTTTCTTCTTTGTTTTCAGGGTATGTTCTTTTAATACCTTCTGGTTGCTTGGGCGGTAGAAATTATTTGCTTCGATTTCCTGTGCCTTGTCGGAGTAGAGATACTCCAGATAAGCGGTGGCAACGTCGCGCGTTCCACGGTTATCTACAACCTCATCGACGATAGCAACGGTTGGCTGGCACAGAATAGAGACGGACGGATAGACGATTTCATACTCGCCTGGATGCTCCTTCAGAGACTGAAAAGCTTCATTCTCCCAAGCCAGAAGAACATCGCCCTGTCCGTTTTCCACGAACGAGGTGGTCGAACCGCGTGCACCGGAGTCCAAAACAGCGACATGGCTGTACAGTGTGCGCATACTCTGGATGATTTCGTCCTCGCTCTGCCCCACCTTCTCAAAATAGTACCAAGCGGCGAGGTAGTTCCACCGTGCACCGCCGGAGGTTTTGGGGTTTGGCGTGATTGTGCTCACATCGTCGCGGAGCAAATCATCCCAGTCGTTGATTTTCTTCGGGTTTCCGGAGCGAACCAGAAAAACAATGGAGGAGGTGTACGGCGAGCTGTCGTTGTCGAACTCGCTGGTGTAGCCATCCTCAATCAAACCGGCGTCTCGAATGGAATCAATATCACCTTCCAATGCAAGCGTAACAACATCGGCCTCCAGACCATTGGCAACCTCCAATGCCTGCTTGCCGGAGCCGCCGTGCGACTGTGTAATATCGACCTTCTGACCGGTCTTTTGCTCCCAATAGGAGGCAAATGCATCGTTGTACTGCTCATATAGCTCACGCGTCGGGTCATACGATACATTTGTAATCGTGACAGAATCGCCGGAAGCGGCGCTTCCCGAACCGGAGGCAGAGTCACTGCCGCAAGCGGTCAGCGCACCAAGTGCGAGGGAAGCGGTCAAAGCCAAAGCAAGTGTTTTTCTATAATTCATAATTACAATACCTCTTTTGCAAACTGTGTGATGAAAGGATGAATGTTATAATGGAGTGCTTTTCGTTTTGCATCTGTTTGCAACCTTCGATCGCGCTCCGTGATAAAACAACATCACATTCGACATCGCAACTGAGGAGGGAGGTAATGTTTCTGTTTTTCGGTAGACATCCTGTAATCCCTTCTTTCATATTAGGTTTGTAGGTTTTTGCCTGTGAGGAGATTGTAGACTGTTTGGGGTGAGAAAACAAGGGCAGAAAAGTGGATTTGAATTCGTTCTGGTATTTTCCGAAATTTTTCTAGAGGAGAATGGAATCAAAAAGAGCAGATTGAAAATGTGTATCACAAATGGAGCACAGTTTGTTTTGCGATTTTGAGTGAAACTATGTTAAACTATATTGTATGCAGTAAAATATAATTTTTACGGATTGAGCAACAACGCTCCGATCGTTTCCAACGCGTGAGGACGTTTGGAATGGGGGAGGAAAAGCTATGAGCATTATGAAGAGAAGGGATCGCGGCTTTGATGTGGATTTGCTTGCTCTTCTTCGGATATTCTGGAAGAATCTTTGGCTGATTGTGTTCTTGGGAACACTGCTGGGTGTCGGAACGCTGGTATGTACCTATTGCTTTATCACGCCGCAGTATGTGGCCAGTACGACGATTTATGTCAACAATACGATTATGACAGACACGCTTACGACGATTTCTGCCAGCGACTTGAGCGCGTCGGCGCAGCTGGCGACAACCTATAAAGCGGTTATTAAGAGTGATCGCGTGTTGGATCAGGTTATAGACAAAGAAGGCTTAGACATCTCTGCTTCGGAGCTGGCAGAGAGAATCACAGCGATTCCTGTGGACAATACGGAGGTTTTGAAAATCAGTGTTACAGATACCGATGCAAAGCGTGCGGCGCGTATTGCCAACACGATTGCGGCGGTTGTGCCGGATGAAATCTCGGATATTGTTGACGGCAGCTCGGTGAAAATTGTCGATCAGGCGAAAATTCCAACCGTGCGCAGTGCACCGGACTATCGGCTGAATACCTTTCTGGGTGCTCTGGTGGGCATTTTGCTGGGTCTTGTTATTGTTATTGCCCGTCAGGTAACGGATGTCACGGTACACAGCGAGGACGATCTGGAGGATGATCTGGACGAGTTCGCTATTCCGCTGCTCGGTGTGATTCCGGATTTTGCCTCGGCTGCCAGTGTAAAGAATTATGGATACAGAGCAAGAGGGAATGACAGTGAAAAATAAACGTATGCAGCGTACCGCACCGACCACGTTACATGGTGACGCGGTGTTGAAGGAAGAGACACCGTTTGCGGTGAAAGAAGCGTATAAGGCGCTGCGCACGAACATTATGCTCTCTATGACGGGGATGGGATGTAAGGTTGTGCAGGTAACCAGCTCGCAGGAGAGCGAGGGCAAAAGCACGACTGCACTGAATTTGGCGCTTGTACTGGCAGAAAACAGTTCGAGGGTTCTGCTGATGGACTGCGACCTGCGTGCGGCAACAGCGGCGCAAAAGCTCAAGGCGCTGCCGCGACCAGGTCTGTCCAATTATTTGGCACACACCGAAAAGGGACAGGAGGAAGCGACGATTCAGCAGCTTGCCTGTGGGATTGATCTGCTGCCTGCCGGCGATCTTCCGCCCAACCCGTCGGAGATGCTGGGTTCTCAGGAAATGGCGAAGCTGATTACACTGCTGCGAGAGCGGTATGATTATATTATTCTGGATACGCCGCCGGTGAATATTGTCACCGATGCAATGGTGCTGTCGCGGCTGACGGACGGCATCGTTGTCGTCGCACGAGCCGATGTTGCCAACAAGGAAGCGGTGCGCCGCGCACTGCGCTCGTTCCACAGTGCGGGTGTCCGCGTGCTTGGAGTGGTGTTAAATGGCAAAAAGATGGAGCGAAAGCGAGATTATGGCTATGGTCATTATGACAAGCAAGCAGGAAATACACGATGAG
>CAVBHI010000002.1:0-2352 GCA_963595115.1 bacterium | reverse complement strand
TCCATGCACCCTCTTCATTCAGTTCAAAGATATCAAAGTCATAATGACACAGATCATCCTCATCAATCTGTGTCTGCCAAACGCAGAACACGTCCTCATCCTCTCGCACAAAGCTTTGTCCATCAATACGCTCCAGCTTACTGCGCGTATTAATATCAAAAATAAACAGCGCACCGACCGGCAAAAACAGCCGGACACGCACAAACGCCTTGCGCAGAATCTCCGGATTTGTTACATAGTTGACAGAATCCAAACAGCAGATGCACGCGTCTACACTGCCGTATAAATCCAGCTTATCCATCGACTGATTCAAAAATAATGGTCTCTGTTCCAGCGGCTTGTCCGTCCACGCATCCATTGCTTCCATCAGCATATCTGCTGACTGATCGACCGCAATCATTTCATAACCGCGCTGTGCCAAAATGCGCGTCAACGAACCAGTACCGCAGGCGAGATCGAGAATGGTCTGCGGCTTCTGCCCTTTCTGTCGAAAAATATGTTCAAAAAAATCCGCCCACCGTTCATATGGCACATCATCGGTGAAGCGGTCATAGTATTCCGACAGCAGAGCGTATTCCGAAAAACCGCTCATTCCATCTTCTCCTCTTTCATGCGATCCAATGCGGTGCGGTATCCGTCCGCACCATATTTCAGGCACTTGTTGACGCGGCTGATCGTCGCCGTAGACGCACCGGTATCCTTTGCAATCTCACTGTAAATCCGACCTTCATCCAGCATGAGTGCCACCTCAAAGCGCTGCTTCATCGCCTGAAGCTCACTGATCGTGCACAGATCCTCCAGAAACCGGCTGCACTCATCCTCATTTTTGAGTGACAAGATTGCCCGAAAAAGTGCATCCATTGATGCCTGATCCCGTTGTATATTCATTGCAGCCACTCCTTCTCTTCTACTCGGTATCATTTGCTCTTACAGTTTACCACAGTATCATATGAAAGTAAACAACTCCTACGACCCATTTTACGCAAAACAACAGGAAGCTCCCGCGAAATGTCCGCATGGAGCTTCCTCATCATTCTATATTCGTATGGTATTACAGCTTCGACAGCTTTTGGCTGAGCATCTGGTTAATCATCTTCGGATTTCCCTTACCCTTGGATGCCTTCATGCACTGTCCCACCAGGAATCCAACCACATTTTTCTTGCCGTTCCGGTAATCCGCAATCGACTTCGGATTGTTCGCCAGTACCTCATCCACCAGCTTTTCAATCTCACCGGCATCCGATACCTGCTTCAAGCCAAGCACTTCCACAATTTCATCCACCGATTCCTCGGTTTCAAACAAACGAATCAATACCTTCTTACCGGCATTGCCGGATATGACGTTCTTTTCGATCAGCTCAACCATGTCCACCAGCTTGGCAGCCGTCAGTTTGGTGTCTTTCAGCTCCAGCTGCTTGTCATTGAGATACTTTGATATATCCGACAGCACCCAGTTTGCCAGTGCGCGCGCAGACACACGTCCCATCGCCGCGCCGTCGTCCACCAGACACGCCTTCTCAAACGAATCCGACAGCTGACGTGCTTCCTTCGCCGTGAGTCCCAGCTCATCCACATAGCGAGCATAGCGCGACTGCGGCAGCTCCGGAATCTCCGAAGCAATCTGCTGCATCCATGCATCGTCGATCTCTACTGCAATCAGATCCGGATCCGGGAAATAGCGATAGTCCTGCGCGTTCTCCTTGGAACGCATGACGAGGTTCTTCACCTTCGAGTCATCCCATCGGCGGGTCTCCTGCACAATCGTGCCGCCGTCCTCCAGCACCTCGATCTGGCGCGCTACCTCATAGTCAATCGCGCGAACCGCCGCGGAGAACGAGTTGATGTTCTTCATCTCTACGCGCGTACCCAGCTCTTCCGTGCCCTCCGGACGAACGGATACGTTGACGTCACAGCGAATCGAGCCTTCTTCCATACGACAGTCACTGATCTGCAAGTAGGACAGCGTCGTCTTTACGGTCTCCAAAAACTCCTTTGCCTCTACCGACGAATGAATATCCGGACGCGTTACCATCTCGATCAGCGGCACGCCGCAGCGGTTGAAGTCCACTACCGTGCCCTCGCCCTCATCGTGCAGCAGCTTTCCGGCGTCCTCCTCAAAATGGATGCGCTCAAAGCGCACGCGCTTCGGCTCACCGTCCACAAGGAAGTCCACATAGCCGTTCTCACAGATCGGCACATCAAACTGCGAAATCTGATATGCCTTTGGCAGATCCGGATAGAAATAGTTCTTTCGATCCGATTTGCACAGCTGGTTGATATGGCAATGGGTTGCCAAACCCATCTTCGCCGCATAATGTACCACCTGCTTGTTCAGCACCGGCAGTGCGCCCG
>CAVBHI010000001.1:0-2405 GCA_963595115.1 bacterium | reverse complement strand
ATATCGTCCAGATTGATAGTCGCATTCAGCTTATCCGCCAGCTGAAACTCCTCGGTCGGCGTGTCATTCGACGAGAACATGATTTCCTTGCCTGCAAAACCGCAAGCATCGCTCATCATCAGCTCGGTCAACGAGGAGCAGTCTGTACCGCAGCCCTCTTCCTTGAGAATCTGCAAAATTTTCGGTGTCGGCGTCGCCTTTACCGCAAAGTACTCCTTGAAGCCCTTGTTCCAGGAGAACGCCTGATAGAGTCTGCGGGCATTCTCACGAATTCCTTTCTCGTCGTATAGATGGAACGGAGTCGGGAAGGTCTTTATGATTTCCTGCGCCTGTTCCTTGGAGAGAAATGGTTTTTTTTCGCTCATCGTTGTATCCATCCTTTATATGTTAATTTAAATCAATCCTGTACCGAATTCTGCGCTTCTACATGCTCCATGATGAGCTGCAAGACCGCATCGCGTCCCGTACCCTTTACCGCAGAAAACGGAATGACCGAAACCGTCTCCGGCAGCTGCAAAACCGTGCGAATCGTATTAAGATTCCCCTCGATTTGGCTTTTTTTGAGCTTATCATGTTTGTTTGCAATGACAGCAAACGGCATCCCCGTCTGTAAGAACCAATTCGCCATGACAATATCATCCTTCGTTGGCTTGTGACGGGCATCGACAATCTGGAATCCCAGTGTGATTGCGTTTTCCGCTGCAAAATATTCTTCCATCAGCGCACCCCAGCGTTCCTGTTCCCGCTTGGAAACCTTGGCATAGCCATAGCCCGGAAGATCAACAAAATAGGCTCTCTTGTCGATGCAAAAGAAATTTATGTGTATCGTTTTTCCGGGTGAATTACCCACACGGGCAAAATTTTTGCGGTTTAAGATGCGGTTAATCGTTGAAGACTTGCCGACATTAGATTTGCCCGCAAATACAATCTGCGGCAGCGTATCCGACGGAAAATCCGAACGACGAACAGCCGAGCGAATAAATTCTGCATTATGAAGATTCAGCATATTGTTCCTCTTTTACTGTTTCATTGTTGTCTCCTGCGGTATTTTGCCGTTTGAAAACGAGAATGCCGACGTGTTATTCGGCAGTGTAATTCCCGTTGCGGACGACACCGACTGGCACAGTGCCGTATCAAGCACCGTTTTCATGGTTTCTGCCATGACAAACTCCACATTCTCGCGGACAATCGGTTCAATGTCCTGTAAATCCGATTCGTTTTCCGCCGGAATAACGACTGTTTTCATACCGGAGCGATATGCCGCCATGGTTTTTTCCTTCAGACCGCCAATCGGCAGAACTCGTCCGCGGATTGATACCTCACCGGTCATCGCAACATCATGGCGAACCGGAATATTCGTCAATGTGGAAACCAGCGCCGTTGTCATCGTCACACCTGCCGACGGACCGTCCTTCGGAATTGCAGCTTCCGGAAAGTGAATATGTACGTCCTTTTCCTTGTAGAACATGGGATCGACACCCAAATCCTTTGCGACCGAACGAACATAGGTCATCGCTGCCTTCGCCGATTCCTGCATGACATTGCCGAGATTACCGGTAATCTCCAGTTTTCCCGTGCCCGGAATGATATTGACCTCCACCTGAAGCATTTCACCGCCCACGGAGGTCCACGCCAGTCCGTTGACTACACCAATCTCATCGCGTTTGGAGACATTGTCCTTTTTATAACGCGGCGTACCGAGAAATTCCTCCATATTGGTTCGTGTCACCGAAATACGGCGGCGAATTTCCTTTTCCGGATTCTTTTGTTTTTCCTCTGCAATTTGATACGCAGACTTGCGGCATATCTTTGCCAGCTGCTGCTCCAGACGCCGCACGCCAGCCTCACGCGTATAGGCAGAAATCAGATATGTTACCGCATCATGTCGAAGCGAAAGATTTGACTTTTTAAGTCCATGCTCCTTCAGCTGCTTTGGCAGCAAATGGCGCAGTGCAATCTCTGCCTTTTCCTCTTCTGTATAGCTTCCCAGCTCAATGACCTCCATACGATCCAACAATGGACGCGGAACGGTACTCAGGTCATTGGCAGTTGTGATAAACTGGACATCCGACAGATCAAACGGAAGCTCAATAAAGTGGTCACGAAATGCATAATTTTGCGCCGTATCCAAAACCTCCAGCATGGCAGATGCCGGATCGCCGCGCACATTCGAACCCATCTTATCGATCTCATCCAATAGGAGCAAACAGTTTTTGCTTCCTGCCTGCGAAATCGCCGTCATAATACGTCCCGGCATCGCGCCGATGTACGTCTTGCGATGACCGCGAATATCCGCCTCATCCTGCACGCCGCCAAGCGACAGCCGCGCGTATTTCCTGCCCATCGCCTCGGCAATGGAGCGAGCGATTGAGGTCTTGCCAACACCCGGAGGGCCAACCAGGCAC